>CAZBTJ010000047.1:0-38066 GCA_964494325.1 uncultured Pirellulales bacterium | reverse complement strand
TCTACTTCATTACGACCGCCCGGCAACGGATGATATAGGGATAGAGAAGGGACAGCGTGCGAAAGGTGCTGGCAAGAGCAGTTTCATCAAGGAAGCGCTCCCGCTCGGCAATGGTCGGCTCGGAGCCATGTTTAATGGTGGGATTGATGCCGAACGCCTAATAATCAACGAAATCACCTGCTGGGGCAATGCCAAACGCGGGCTCGATGAGGTAGCGCAGTCGGGAACCCGCATTGGAGCATATAAAGATTTTGAAAAGGTAAGGGAAGCCTATCGCGAAGGCAAATACGGAGCTAAAAAAGGCAGTATGGAGGAGGTGTCCACCCGCTATCTTTCCTCGACAGTACCGCTGGGAAATTACGCCCGCTTTACCGACCTGCTGATCAGCACCGGACACGATTCGGCTGCCGCGACGGACTATCGCCGCGAACTCGACGCCTCTACCGGGCTCGGCAAGGTGAGTTATAAAATCGGCGGAACGGTGTACACCCGTGAATACTTCTGCAGTCATCCAAACGATCTCGTCGTGGCTCGCTACACGTCCGATGGATCTCCGTTGGATCTGACCATTTCGGTCAACACACCAAACCTTGTCAGGGAACGTACGGCTCTGGGGAAAGAAATCCGATTGCACGGTGCGGTGAACATGGTCAAGGATGACATCGAGTTCTTACAAGTAGTTCGTGTGGATGCTGGAAAGGGCAAGGTGTCGCCGAATGCCGATGGATCGCTGCTCATCACAGGTGCCACGGATGTCATCATCTATCTGGCGGCTTATACTGATTACTTGCCGGTTTACCCCGCATTCAAAGGGCGTGATTTCCAGAGGGATTGTTCTCAGACCATGGAAGAAGCTGTCCAAACGAGCTATGACATGCTCAAGCAGACGCATGTGGCAGATGTGACGTCCTTGATGGATCGTTGTCAGCTTCAGCTTGAGTTTGCCCCGTCAGGGCTGACCACGGATCAACTGGTCAAACGCGGGCCGAGTGTGGAGTTAGAGAATCTCTATTTCAATTATGCTCGTTATTTGCAGATCTGTTGTTCGCGTGGCGTGCCGGTGCCTTCAAACCTGCAGGGTCTCTGGAATCCAGATATCAAACCGGCGTGGAATTGCGACTATCACACTGACATCAATGTGGAGATGAACTACTGGATGGTCGATCCCGCCAACCTGTCGGAATCGTTTTCTCCCTTTGTAGAGTGGATGAAGGTGCTTGCCCAATCGGGCGTCCACAGCGCGCGCGAAACTTTTGGTATTAAGAAAGGGTGGAGCGTTGGGCTCAACAGCAATGTCTATGGGTTTACGGCTCAGAATGTGCATGGTCGTCGCAACCAACAGGCAGGGCATTGGCTATGTCAAAATTTGTTTGACCACTATGCGTTTAGTCAGGATCGTCGTTACCTCGAAGAGATCTATCCTATTCTGAAAGGTGCCGCTGAGTTCTTTGTTGAATTTTTGGCGCCGTGGAAGGATGGCTCACTGGTGGTCTATCCGACCTGGTCGCCAGAAAACGTTTACCTGGCCCAGCAATACGGTCGCCTCAACAAACAGACATACGGCGCAGCCTGGGATCAGCAACTGGTGTTGAGCCTGTTCACGGACTGCATTGAGGCCTCGACAGTGCTGGCACGCGATGAATCATTTCGCAGAACCCTACAGGGAATAATCCCCAGGCTTTGTCCGCAGAAGATCGGCCAACATGGACAGCTTCAGGAATGGCCGGAGGACTGGGATAGCCCTTCAGACAAACACCGCCACATTTCGCATCTGATTGCCCTTCACCCAGGACGCGATATTTCCCCCCTGACAACCCAAGAACTGCACCAAGCGGCATTGGTGACCATGAAACACCGCGGCGACCAATCCACCGGCTGGAGCACGGGTTGGAAAACCTGTTTCTGGGCACGATTGCACAACGGTGAAAAGGCGCATCAGATCTACGAGTTTCTGACATCCAAGCGCGCGTATCCGAACCTATTCGACTTTCATCCGCCCTTTCAAATCGATGGTAACTTTGGCGGAGCGGCAGGCGTCTGCGAGATGCTCTTGCAGAGTCATTTACGCAGCATCAATTCGGATGCAGATGCTATCGAGTCGGCCGCTTTTGTGGCCTACCGCCAGGATCCGGAGGTCAAGCATCAGTATCGTCCGGTGGTACCGGGTGATGCACTTGCCTCGGCGCCCTATATTTTGCACCTCCTGCCGGCCTTGCCTGTGGCCTGGCCCCATGGCAAGGTCAAGGGTCTGCGTGCTCGCGGTGGTTTGGCGGTGGATCTGGACTGGACAGATGGCCAATTGAAGCAGGCCAGCATCCATGCTACCCAGGATTGTGTTTTCCGCATTTATGCCAATAGCAAACTGAGTCGGAATAGGGCCATCAAGCGGGGCCAAACCCTGCAGTGGCCGCCTTCTGGACAGTGAGTTTTTCGGTGAAGAGGAGTTACTGCGTGGCACATGCCTTGCCCCTATTAACCAAGAGATTCGTGACTCTTGAGCTTGACGAGGGTAAGATGCTCTTGGCGCTTCACAAAGAATAAGGAGTTATTGATGATAAAGAAATTGTCCCTGCTATTCATGATTGCATTATTGCCGTTTTTTGCGTGGGCTGACCCGTTTGTGCCCGATACGGAGCATGTTTACAACACAAAGGATACGACCCCTTACCAGCGTACGATGGAAGAGAGTGTCGATTTTCTGACCACACTGGGCTATTTGCCGTCTGTCCCGCGACATGATTCTATCAAATCTCCCGATGGCGTTGCCGTCCTGGATTTGAGATGCACGGAATCCGAGCTTTCCTATACGTTGTCATGGCAGGGTGAGCCTCTGCTGGAACGGTCGGTTCTTTCAATGATTGACAATCCGATCTACAGCGTGGTTGGCACGGAAACCCGGGAGATTGACCAGTCCTGGGAGCCGGTGTGGGGGCAGTTTAGTACCATACACGATCACTGTCGTCAGCACACCTTAAAACTGAAAGTGTCCGGTGTTCGCGTGGATCTGATCTGTCAGGTGTACAACGACGGTGTGGGGCTTCGGTTTTTGGTGCCCGATCAAGAAGGGTTGGCTGAGAAGCAGTGGGGCTGCAATGTTCAATACAGTGCGGCTGCCGATTTTAAGGCCTATTGGCCTGCTGGCGAAAGTACTCCCCGGGGACCAGTTCGTCTAAGCGAGTTGTCCGCTGGTACGTCGAGGCTCGGAGGGGCTCCGGTGGTTTTGGACACGGGCCGTGGACCATGGCTCGCGATCTTGGAATCCGATTTGTATTCCGCGTCCTTATTTGGAAGTACGCGGTTTTCAATACAACCGGGGACACGGGTGATTTTTACGGCTAAGATGGCCATGGGCGGTGGGCATGCCATGATCCTGCGGCCTGCAAAATAAAAGGAAGGTTGATAATGAAACCACTCACAACAAGAACCACCGTCTTCCTGATCTTGGCCTGCTTATTAGGTCATTGTGTGAACGCCACCGTCGATGCTGGAACGCCCAACGTGCTGGTCTTTCTAGTGGATGACCTGGGCTATATGGACATTGGGGCCAACAACCCTGATTGTTTTTATGAAACGCCGCATATTGATGCCTTGACGCGTTCTGGTATGCGTTTCACCGATGGTTATGCTGCCAATCCAGTGTGTTCCCCCACACGCTATAGCTTGATGACAGGGAAGTATCCAAGCCGGGTTGATGCCACGAACTTTTTTTCCGGTAAACGTGCTGGGACGTTTAACCCGGCCCCGCTGAACGATCGCATGCCGCTGGAAGATATTACCATTGCCCAGGTACTCAAGACCAAAGGCTATGCCACCTTCTTTGCTGGGAAATGGCATCTAGGGCCCTCTGAGGAGTATTATCCCCAAAACCGTGGTTTTGACACTAACATTGGCGGATATCATAGAGGGGGGCCGTATACGGGCAAGAAGTACTTCGCTCCCTTTGAGAATCCGCAAATGCAAGAGGAGAGCCCCGCCGGTGACCATCTTCCTGCTCGTCTTGCTCGTGAGACGGTTCAATTCATAAAAGACAATAGGGACAAGCCTTTTTTCGCTTACCTTTCTTTCTATTCGGTACACGCGCCGTTGATGGGACGTCCAGATCTGGTCAAAAAGTATCGGGCCAAAGCGGCGCTCATCACGGGCCGGGAATTTGCAGAAGAAGAACAGGTGTTTGGAAACAAAGCACGCAGGGTCCGCATCCTGCAAAAGCACGCGGTCTATGCTGCCATGGTTGAGGCCATGGATGAGGCCGTGGGGCAGGTGCTTCAACAGCTTAAGGACTCCGGTATTGCACAGAATACCCTGGTGATTTTCACGTCAGACAACGGCGGCTTGTCCACCAGTGAAGGTTCACCCACCAGCAACTTGCCTCTGCGTGGTGGCAAGGGTTGGATTTATGAGGGTGGTATTCGTGAACCCTGGATCATTCGTTACCCCGGCATGACGGAGGCTGGGGCGAACAGTTCTGAGCCGATTTGTTCAATCGATTTATTTCCGACAGTCGCTTCTGTTGCGGGGGTAAAGATTACTCATCAAATTGATGGAATGGATCTTCTACCCGTACTAAAGGGCCATTCACTGCATCGCCAGTCACTGTACTGGCATTATCCCCATTACAGTAACCAGGGTGGAATGCCCGGAGGTGCCATTCGTGAAGGGGACTACAAACTTGTCGAACGTTATGAAGACGGCCGCGTCCATCTTTACAATCTCAAAGACGATATTGGAGAGCAGAGCGATCTTGCCGCAGCCCAGCCTCAGCGGGTGGCTCGGATGCGTGCTCAATTGCATGCCTGGTATCAGAATGTGGACGCCAAGTTCTTAGAGAAGAAAGGAAACGGCCCTGAGCCATGGAGGCCGACCGAGTTGGAGTGGATTGTCAGCGATGGCAGTCATTTTGAACCCAAGGACTATTATCCCAAGTTTAGCTGGGATACCACACCACGGTATTTCATGTTTGGCGATGGGAATCGACTTTTGCGTTCGGAAGAGGTTCAGTACATCGCAGAGAAAACAGGCTTTCTCTGTATCGAGAAGTCACACGGATTCAAAACGCTGGGGGCGGCCGAACTGGGCGCTAAGCATGAAGCCACAGCCTTTAAAAAAATCAAACCGGGTATGAAAGTGCTGTTCTATTTCAATTCGGCCTATGCCTGGCCCTTTACATCCTACAACAAGGCATTTAAAGCCGGCCAGATTGATGATCATCCCGACCTCAAAAAGTTCCTGATCGTGGATCCCGAAACTGGTGAACTGGCCCATCGTCGTGGGACTTTCTTTTTTGACGTGTTAAATCCCGAGCTTCGGACCTGGTGGGTGGATACCGTGGCTACCGGCGTGAGGGAATCGGGCTGTGATGGTGTCTTTATCGATCAGATGCATGGTTTTGCCTGGCTGCGAAAAGAACGGAGCCAGGAGGTGGAAAAGACCATGGGTGACATGATGGCCGCACTGAAAAAGAAAATGGGGCCTGATAAGATACTGCTCGGTAACAATGCCAACCAGGCCATTGCCAAGCATGTGTTCCCTGTAATTGATGCCAGTATGTTTGAGCATTATAACGAAAAACTTCTGAGCAAGGAAAACCTGCTTCAGGATTGGCAGGATATGCTACGCATCGCCAAGGCAGGGAAGATGTCTATCTTTCGAATTGGGGTCGAGTCCGACCGCAGCCAGAGCCAGCAGGGAGCAAGACGCGATCGTGCGGCCTTGGCCAAGGAACGTCTGGAATACTATCTCGCCTGCTATCTTATTGGTGCGCAGCCCTATTCATATTTCCAATACGGCTGGGGTTGGACCTTGGCATCGGGATCCTTACAGGATTACCCTGAACTGCATAAACCGTTGGGCGCTCCGAAAGGGGCCTATACCCGGGTCAGCCCCGACCGCTGGGAATTCACTCGCGAATTTGAGCATGCCAGCGTATGGGTGGATACCGAAAAGGGCCAGGCCAAAATTACCCGGCAATAGGGACGTTATCGATTTGAACCTCTCACAGACTCCAAGATAAATGATCCAATGGACAGGAAAACGTGAAGAGAAACGTTTTTATGGTCAGAAGATCGAAAGGAAGATTAGAATGAAACATAGATATTTATTGCTCACCTGCTTGTTGAGCGCGACGAGGAATACCATGAACATTCGCAGCCTTAGACATATCCTCCTGCTCACGTTTGCCAGTACGTTGTTGGCGGTTAGCACTTCCGAAGCGGGGCTAAAGATCTACTACATCCGCCACGCTGAAGGCGGGCACAATGTTCTAAAGAACTGGGAGACGTATAGCGGTATCCCCAAAGATCAAAGGCCCGCCTACGTCGGTGATCCTGATGTGTTTACCCCAATGGGCAAGGGGCAATTGGATAGAGTGCCTGGAAAACTTAAGAGATACCGGTTCGATTTTATGGCAGCCAGCCCCATATGGCGTGCCCGTAACACGATTCTTCCGTACATGAAGGAGGTGGGAGCCAAGGGTGAGGTCTGGCCCGAGCTTGCCGAGATATACAACAGTCATCTGGTCCTATCGACCGATCTGACCCCGCCTGTTGTCAAGATTCTGGGCGCCGGGGCACCTGTGAAAATTCCTTCTGATGAAGCTCCGTGTTTTTCCGTGCGCAAGGGCGGGGAGAATGAGTTCAAGAGGCCTCGCTTTCCAGAAGGCCATACGGACATGGAGGGTGAGGCGGCCGCGGCCCAACTAATTCAGAAACGGGTCATTGAGATGATCAAGAAGCGATTTGGTGGATCTGATAAAACAATTCTGCTAGCCGGGCATGGGAGTAGCGGTAAAGGCCTTCTCAGAATGCTCACCAAGAAGAAACTATCAGGATTTCCAAGCATCACGAATACGGGACTGTGGATGGTTGAAGAGCAACCCAGCGGCGAGTTCAAGCTGAAGATGTACAACGATGTTCCTCTCGAAATCGAAAGCGGGTCAGCTCCATGAGAACAGACAGCACCGATTGCTTAAGAGTGTAATAGGTATGTCCAGCGGATGCGAACAAGCCTCGCTGCTGAACTTTTCGTTCATAGGGCTGAAAGGGAATCAAATATGAAGCTGTTGACTGCAAGGCTGAGCGTATCGCTTTTGCTGTTTGTCGTGCCGTTTTTCGGTGGCGGTAGCTGCGTGGCATCCGATTTCGCTCGAAAGGCTGACTTCTATATGAACAAGCTTCATTTTCTGAAAACAACGGAGTCGTGCTGGGGTGAGAACGAGCCGGACCAGCATGTGATCTACGCCTACAACTATGTGGGTGCCCCGGCAAAGGCCGCTGAGAAGATTCGTAAGGTGCTTGACAGTGAGTATCGAAACGACCCATGGGGGATGTCGGGAAATGAGGACGCGGGACAAATGTCTGCCTGGTATATCTTTTCTGCCATGGGTTTCTATCCTTATGTGCATGGTGTGCCCGAATACGTCATTGGGAGCCCGATCTTTGACGAAACGACAATCAATCTGGCCTCTGGAGCCCAGTTTACTGTGAAATCGAAAAACAACTCTGCCGAGAATATCTATGTACAAAGCATGAAGATCGACGGCAGCGTCTGGGACAAAACATGCCTCCCGCACTCTGCTATCATGGCAGGCGCCACGATTGAATTCGTGATGGGTCCAAATCCATCCGATTGGGGCACCTCGGAAGAATCACGCCCATATTCCATGACACCGCAACCCCAATACAGGACCTCTGAACGATGAAGACAAGTTATAGAATTTTCTGGAATTGTGGGATGAATATTCACCTACACAAAACAATCTTTCTGACGCTGATGGCGAGCCTCTCTTGTTTTGCCGATCTTCAGGTGGATGTCCGAAGAACCCACTCATCAGCTACGAGAACATCGGCCTCGATATTGAAGACCCTTATGCCTTTTACTTTCAGGGAACGTATTATATGATTGTCGAAGATCGGATGGGGGTAAGGGGCGCTCTCGAAGGTCAACCCAAACCGACGGGACGGATCAAGGCCGGTGGAAACCGACCGGGATTGATCTACACATCGACAGATGGCATCACCTGGGGGCGACCTGAAATCGGTTATAACACGAACAGCCACTACTTTGACGAGACGCTGTCCAGAACTGAACGTCCTCATATTCTGTGGAAAGATGGGAAGCCCGAATACCTGTTTCTGGCCAATCACGGGAGTCAGGAAGCGGGGTTTTATCTAAAGATAGAAAACTGGAAATGACCATTCTACGGCAAAAATGAAGCAAAGAAATGTATAACGAAAGGACTGATCTGATGGGAAATAACAAACAAGGTGTGACTCTGTTGATGTTTGTAATGTTGGTATTAATTACATTTTCCGCTTTTGTCACTGCCAAGGCCGCTGTAAAACAGAAACCCAATATCGTCGTGGTCATTACTGACGACCAGGGCAAGGGCGATCTTGGCTGTAAAGGAAACCCCTACATCAAAACGCCTCATATTGACAACTTCTATAACGATGCGGTACGATTCACCAATTTTCATGTATCTACAACCTGTGCCCCGACACGCGGGGCGCTCATGTCAGGGCGGCACACCAATCGAGTTAATGTATTTCACACCATCACCGGTCGCTCACTGCTCTTTGAAGACGAAGTGATCCTGCCCCAGGTATTTGCCCAAAACGGCTATACCAACGGCATGTTTGGTAAATGGCATCTGGGGGACAATTACCCTTACCGTCCAGAGGACAGAGGCTTTCATGAAGTGGTTCGCCATGGCGGTGGCGGGATCACCCAAGGACCTGACTATTGGGGCAATGACTATTTTGATGACACTTATTGGCATAATGGGCAAACCGAAAAGTATAGGGGATACTGTACGGACGTCTTCTTCTCTGAAGCCTTAGAATTCATCGAGGCCAACAAGGATCGTCCCTTTTTCTGTTATATCTCCACCAATGCTCCGCACGGGCCCTTGAATGTCCCCAAGGAATATCTCGATAAATACAAAAATGTCGATGGCGTGGCTGAGACATTCAAACGCTTCTACGGCATGATCACCAACATTGATGATAACTTTAAGCTTCTGCGTGACAAATTGGATGTCTTGAAGCTCACGGACAATACCATTCTCATCTTCATGACTGACAACGGCACGGCCGGTGGCAATCGCGTCTATGATGGCGGATTGAGAGGTAGTAAGGGCAGTGAGTATGAAGGCGGGCACCGTGTGCCATTCTTTATTCGTTGGCCTAACGGTCAACTCACAGGTGGAAAAGACATTGATCATCTGGTGGCGCACTATGATGTGTTGCCAACCTTTGTTGATTTGCTCGGACTCGATTTTAATCCGGTCAAGCCCTTGGACGGTGTCAGTTTCAAACCTCTCCTTACCGAAGCAAATCCCGCCTGGCCCAACCGAATTCTGTACATGGATACCCAACGTCTCCAGAACCTGGTCAAATACCGAAAGTATTCGGTGATGGACAGGGATTGGCGCCTGGTCAACGGCAAGGAACTCTACAATGTGACAGAGGATCTTGGCCAGAAGAACAATGTGATCGGTCAGCATCCTGAAGTCGCCGCCCGACTGGCCCAAGGCTATGAAACATGGTGGCAGTCCTTCATGGATGAGGGCGTCAACGAACGCTACGCCTACATCAAGGTCGGGTCCGCCCACGAGAATCCCAGCCGTATTTCTGCCCACGATATGTTAACAGGCAAACACGGACATGTCTGGCACCAGTACGGAGCGGTCACGGCATCTCAGGCCACCGGTCGATGGAAAATAGAGTTTATTGAGGACGGGGAGTATAGCATCAGCCTGCGGCGTTTCCCACGCGAAAGTGGATTGGCGATCAATGAGACCTTCCCTGCGCAGGAAAAAACCATCGAGTTAGATCGGACGATGCCCGCAAGCGTGAAGAATGATTTTGAGCAGGCTTATCTCTATGTGGCCAGTGTTGTCGGCAGCCAAAAGATTAAGGCTAACCAGGCGGAAGTGACATTTACCGGTCAGATACCGGCTGGCAAGTACGACATGGAAGCCCAGTTGATTGATAAGGAAAAACGCGTGCATCCTGCTTATTATGTATATATTGAGAAATTATAAGTTGAAAACTAGATGGTGTGTTAACCATGATAAAGAAAGTGTCACCAAAACTTGAACCCATTCTGATTGGACTGTTCTTCTGTTTGACGTCACTGCAGGCACAGGAAACAAAGCACTACCCACAATTTAGCTGGGCTACTGTGCCGGTTGGTTTCCATTTTGGCAAGAGCGCCTCCTTGCTGACAGCGGAGGAGGCCGAGTTTGTGGCGTCTCATGCCAGCTTCATTTGTCTCGAAAAGGGACATGCCAGTAAACAGTTCATCTACAACTGGGGATATCGCATGGAGCTTGGCTGTTTGGAGTGGTATCCGGAGCTGGATAAGAAACTGGGTCCTCCTTTGATGGATGCCAAGCAGACCGGGTGGATCTTGGAGCGTGAATTCGAGCATGCCTCGGTCTGGATTGATCTGGAGGCCAAAGAGGCTCGGATTGATTGGCATTGAGATTCGTAGAAAGAGTGCATCGCGGGACACGACGAGGCACTGAAACAAAAGAGCGATAGATTTGTGACGCTACCGAAAAGTCAGTTATTATCTGAAAAGCAAACGCTAAACATCGGGGACTGAGTAAAAATGAAGAACGAACAGACACTAGTTATCACAATTCACCGCATCCCGAATTGCAGGCGGTATTAGGGTCCAAACATTTCCCAGACCGTGACCTTTTTGGTGAAGTGGCGGACGCGCTGATCAAGCATGACCTCAAGGTTCTTGTCTACTTCAGTGCTCCAGGATTTGATTGGACAGGGAAGTACGTTCCGAATAAAGCAACCAAGGATATTTGGAATGATCATATCAAGTCCAAGTCGCTGTCCCATTGGGATGCTGTGGCTGAGCTGATTGTTAAATATTATTCAGAGAAACATGGCGATAAAATTGCGGGTTGGTGGTTTGACCGATTTTCCTACGGATCAGGCGCTTGACTGGATGACAAGGGTCACAAACGCTGGAGAATTCTATACATGGGCTAGTCGCAAGAAACGGAAGTTTATTTGCTGCACCGCAATTCAATCAGCTACTTGAAATGGATGCAACAATGGAACAAGTAACTGAGTAGGCCAGGTGCAATTTCAAGACCTGGCCCCAATGAGGGCACAAGAAGCCTTTGATTTAATGATGGGCCTAGCGAGTGATTTCGCTTAGAATGTTCAGACAGAATCGAGTGCTGTCCACGGTTGGGCAGGGGCCTTGTATACAAATTAGAGGATTGCCACAATGAAAATGAAAAAAACGTTCTCCTTCCAGCTTGCTTCTATCGCATTCGCCCTCTGCCTGACTACCAGTCTTCACGCTGCAGATTCCAATCCCAAAGGTTTCCAAATTTTGGATATTGGCGATCAAGCTCCCGACTTCACCTTGCCCGGAATCGACGGATGCGACTATTCACTGGCCGATTTTAAGGAGGCTGAGATCCTGATGGTTTTCTTCACCTCCAACCACTGTCCCACGTCCCACGCAGCTGAAGGACGACTCCAGAAGATGCTCAACGACATCAAGGTTCAAGATCGGAGTTTCGGCTTTGTGGCCATCAACCCGAACAATCCCGAGGGAATGAGTCCCGCGGAATTGGGATTTGGGCGCTACACCGATAGTTTTGAGGATATGGTCTCCTATGCCAAGGAAAACGGCTGGACCTTCCCGTACCTTTATGACGGTGACAAGCAGATCGTCGCCCGCACCTACGGATGCCTCGCCACCCCTCATGTTTTCATCTTTGACCAAAAGCGTGCCTTGAAATACAAAGGCCGCTTCGACGATTCCCGCGTGCCTGATCCTGCTACCGTAAAATCTCATGACGCAATCAATGCACTCAGAGCTCTCTTCGCGGGCAAGCCAGTCCCCGTGGCTGTCACCAAGCCGCACGGCTGCTCTACGAAGTGGCGTGAAAAGAAGGCGAAAATCGCTGCTTCGCAGAAGAAGTGGGAAAGCATGCCGGTGGAGCTCGACATGATCGATGCAGCGGGAGTCGCCGCCCTCCGGGCCAACGGCACCAAGAAATACCGCCTTATTAATCTCTGGGCCACCTGGTGCTCACCCTGTGTTAGGGAATTTCCAGATCTCGTGTATCTGCAGCGTGTCTTAGGCATGCGTCCCTTCGAGCTGATCACCATCAGTCTGGATGATCCGGAGCATCAAAATCGCGTCAAGTCCTTCCTCGAGAAGAATCACGCCGCCACCCCAGCGAAGTTGAAGAAGATTGCCAAAACCGAAGGCCGAAAAGGGAACCACTATCTCTTTACCGGAACGGGACAAGACGAGCTCACAGCCGCACTGGATCCAGATTGGCCCGGGCCGCTGCCGCATACCATCATCGTTGATCCGAGCGGTGTGATCGTCTACCGGCATAACGGCCTGATCGACCCCAAGGAAGTTCGTTCGGTTCTTATTGACAAACTTACCCCTTACTGGCCGAATTCGTAAGCCACGATGGGACAAAGAAAGGTAGATCATAAAGTGAGGATAAAAGCGATTCGTTTATTCGTTATTCTATTCTTAGCGAATAGTGCCTGGGCCCTTAGCCCTGTGGTCGACGCCGTGGACTGGCCGGCTTTTCTGGCCGATCAGGACCTGAAATGGAATAAACTCCCCGGTAAGTGGTACGAGGGACCCTTCTTGGGCAATGGGGAACAGGGTACACTCATGTACAAACTGGATCGTCGGACGCTGCGCTGGGATGTGGGCTGCTCGGCCGCGCATGACCACCGCCCGATTGATCATGACGATCTCAGCGAAAAAAACGTTGTGATACTCAACCGCGGGCGACATTTCATCGGTCACCTGCGGCTGGAACTACCTACAGACATAACCGGCGCCAAGTCACGGCTTTCTTTGTGGGACGCTGAAGCGACGGGCACCCTCTCTTCAGCCGGCGGCACAGCCCAATGGACAACCCTGGTACACGCGACCGAACCGGTGATGCGTTTTGAACTGACAGCCACGGGCAACCTTAAGGGGGTGAACTTCTCTTACGTTGCCGAGGAAGCACGCAGCCCTCGTGCGGTGCGTGCCAAAACGCCTCGCACCCCAGTCAATCCGACGCCAGTGCGCTCGATGCTTGGCGACGGCGTGCAAACCGCAGTGCATAATCTTTATGCTGGCGGGCAAACAGCTGTGGCCTGGAAAACGAAAGATGTTGGCGGCACAAGGCGGCTCTGGCTCAGCGTCCAACACAGCTTTCCAGGCAAAGATGCCGCGGGCAAAGCCGTCGCGGCCGTGCGATCCGCCGCGACGGTTGACCCCACCGTTTGGGTACAGACCCACCGCGATTGGTGGCATAACTATTACCCCGCCAGCTTTGTCTCAACCGGTGATGTCTATTGGGATGCCTTCTATTGGATTCAACAGTACAAGCTCGCCTGTGCGACACGCGACAAAGGCTGGATCATCGACAACCAGGGCCCGTGGCTCCAGCCCACTGCCTGGAATGGATTGTGGTGGAATCTCAATGTCCAGTTCCACCAACTTCGAGGAGAGGGTGGCTTTCTGGTTAGTGCTCGCCGCGAACAGGGGCAGACGCAATGGGTTCTCGTTCAGGCTGACTTCGGAGGTGGGGTCAAGGTAGAACCCCAACTGGCTGATGCTCAATGGACCACCTCTGACGGAACCACGGTCAGAAAAAACAGTGAAGGCAACTACAGCATTATGACTTCCCCCGGTGATTGGGTGATGTTCTGGCCTCGCGGCACAGCCCGGCCCCAAGCCAGTGTCACACCGGTCGCTCGCCGTGGTGAGAGCCATCACTTCGGACTGTATACTGACTGAAACATGGTTCATGGGCTTCAATCGACCGCTATTTGAAAAAGAATATAGTTTTGTCTGTTACCGTTTTCCGAAACCCCTATCAGGACAAACGGAAAAAGGACAAGGCCTTTGGCAAATTCATCAAATCGACAAAAAAACAACTTAAGAACAAGCCGCGAAGAAATTGATGAAACAATTGGAGATACATAGTATGAAAAGATATCATCTGTATATTTCGATGCTGTTGCTTTCGGCAGCACTTTGTGTTTCAACGGGAGCCGTTGAAACGAAACCGAATATCATTTTTCTAATGGCAGATGATCAGTGTGCCTATTCAGTGGGGTGTTATGGAAACAAGGATGTGATGACGCCGCAGATGGATAAGTTGGGTCGCGACGGCATCATCTTTCACAGACACTATAACACGACTGCCATCTGCATGGCCAGCCGGGCTACGGTGATGACGGGGATGTATGAATACAAGCATGGATGCAATTTTACCCATGGTGATATGCACCCGGAGATCTGGAAAAAGTCCTATCCCTGGTTGCTTCGTGAGGCAGGATATCTGACTGCATTTGCCGGCAAGTTTGGATTCGAAGTGGAAGGCTCCGGTCTTTGTGAAGGCGACTTTGATTTTTGGGGTGGTGCGCCGGGGCAGTCGAGCTACAGCACCGCGAAAAATAAATCGATGAAGAAATATGCGGATCAATATCCGCACTCCACCTTGTCCTATGGTGCGTTCGGCAGGGACGTGATCCGGGAATCGGTCAAGCAAGCCAAGCCCTTCTGTCTATCGATCAGTTTCAAGGCACCGCACAAGCCCGCTACACCCGATCCCCAGTTCGACCCTATCTATGCCGGGAAAACCTTCACCAAGCCCGCCAACTTTGGGCGTGAGTTCGGGGAGCATCTGGCCCTGCAGAGCAAACAGGGGCGGCAGTATGAGCGTTTTATCAGTTGGGACTACGACAAGGATTATGACGGGGTGATGGCAACCTACCATCAGCAAGTTTACGGCATCGATGTGGCCATCGGCATGATTCGCGCCGAACTGGAGGCCCAGGGTGTTGCGGACGAAACGGTCATCATTTATACCAGTGACAACGGCTTTATCTGCGGTTCCCACGGGTATGGCTCCAAGGTATTGCCGATGGAGGAGTCGTCGCGAGTTCCGTTGATGATTGTTGATCCACGCATTCCAAATGCCAGAAGGGGTTTGCGCTGTGAGGCGCTAACTGGGAGTGTTGACTTTGCGCCCACGATTCTGGACCTGGCCGGTGTGCCGATTCCTTCCAATATGGATGGTAAGAGTTTGTTGAGGCTCTTGAAGCATTCGGACGAGGGAGGGCACGATCAACTGGCCTTCATCAACGTCTGGGGACCCAAGGCGACCACCAGCCTGACTTGTCTGACCAACCAATATAAATACACCTATTGGTGGTATGGCGACGATAAGATGGAGCCGGTTGAAGAGCTCTTCGACGTGAAGCATGATCCGCTGGAGTTGAAGAATCTGGCTGGTGATGCGAAGTATGTATCCATCCTGACGTTGATGCGTGGAAAATACGATCAGGAAGTCGCCCAGTGGAAACAGGAGGCTGTCAAGTACAACGATTATACGAGATTCGGAACCCTCTTTGATCGAAAGATTCTGTCAGATGACAAAATACACTCAAAAACGAAATAGGATGAACCCGAAAACAGGCACATGCATCTTCATTCAGTGTTTGTGCCTGATGGGTGCTAATGTCATCCAGGCTCAAACGAGTGATCCCATCACGATCACATCTCTATTGCAGGAGATGGTGAATCGGGACACTGTGGCGCGTTTTCCTCAACCGGATTTCCGGCTCAAGCAGGACAGCAGCTATAACCGGGCATCCGTGACACCGGATGACGCCAAGGGATGGTTTGCCAATAAGGACTATAACTCCAAGGACTCAGACACTAATTTTATTCGTGTAGAGGAAAACGACGGCCGTAAGGAATGGGTTCTAATGGAGGACAAAGGTGCGGAGGACTACTATGCCTACTCCTGGGGCGGACGCAGTACGGACTTTTATGAACATCCCTTCCATGCCCAGCCATTTTGTTACAGGTACAATAGGCTGAACCGGAAAACAGATACCAATGAGAAAAACACGCAGGGCTACAGTACTGAAACGCGCACGCGTGCACTTGATTCCATGCCCTTTGGCTCTTCTCTGCAGCTTGACATGGAAGTCTGGTCCTGGACGGATTGTGACATGGGCTACGGTGTGGGCGTGTATTGGTATGGTGACATAGACACGACCTCAAACCGAAAACGGGATCCCAAGGGTGCACTTCAGTTGCCACCATTGCCGGACATGGTGAATCGACCGGCCGATTCAACACTTGCGCCAGTCCCATTCAGAAACAGCAAATTCGGGCATGCAAAGCAGCCCAATGTGGTTATCATTTTCGCGGATGATCTGGGTTACGGAGATGTGGGTTGCTATGGTGCAACCAAGATTAAAACGCCCAACATCGACCGAATGGCGCAAGAGGGGATGCGTTTCACGAACTTCTATGCCCAGACGGTCTGTGGACCTTCCAGGGCCGCGTTGATGACAGGGTGTTATCCGCTGCGTGTCGCCACAGAGAAGAACTGTGTTGAGGTTCATCCGCACCTGCATACCCAGGAAATCACGATGGCTGAAGTTTTGAAAGAGGTTGGTTATACCTCTGCTGCCTTTGGCAAGTGGGATCTTGCAGGACATTCCCAGACGAATTACTCGCCCAGCCTGTTGCCGACCCATCAGGGATTTGATTATTTCTTTGGGTCACCGACCAGCAACGATAGCATCGTGAATCTCCTTCGCAATGAAGAGATCGTGGAATGTAAGGCCGACATGAGCCAGTTGACACGGCGTTATACGGATGAGGCGATCCAGTTCATTAAACGGAACAAGGACAAACCCTTCTTCGTGTATCTTGCCCACACAATGCCGCATGTGCGTCTTGCTGTTTCTGACTCGTTCAAGGGCAAGTCGGCGGGTGGGCTCTATGGCGATGTGGTGGAGGAAATTGATTGGAACGTTGGGCGCCTTCTCCAAGCGTTGAAAGAGGAGGGGCTTGACGAAAAGACCTATGTTATCTTCACCAGTGACAATGGTCCCTGGTATTTTGGACGCAGCCCGGGACACAAAAAGCGAATGGGGGATAATTGGCCATCCCGTGGTGGCACCGCTGAGCCACTGAGAGGCGCAAAGACTTCGTCGTGGGAAGGTGGATTGCGCGTTCCCTTCGTTATTCGGGCACCAGGCAAAATCCCTGCACGTGGTCATAGTGATGCCCTTACGTCCACCATGGATTTGTTGCCCACGTTTGCGAAACTGGCGGGTGGCTGTGTTCCCACAGACCGCGTGATTGACGGTCGTGATATCACGGCTCTATTCGAGGGTGCAGATGGCTCCAAAGTTGAGCATAAGCCCTTTTACTTTTATCGAAGAACACGACTCGACGCCGTTCGCCTTGGCAAATGGAAGTTGCACCTGCCTCGGCTCGTCGATAAATTGTGGGAAAAATACAGCACGGCCGAAGATGCTGCTGCCATTGTCAAGCCGATGCTCTATGACTTGGAAGCGGATGTTGGGGAGTCCAATGATGTGGCTGCGCAGCATCCGGAGGTCGTGGCTGAACTGCTGGAATATATCGAGCAGGCACGGCAGGATATTGGGGATCATGATTGCATCGGTGAGAACGCCCGCTTTTTCGATTCCGGGCCGCGTCGGCCTGACATTGAAGGAACACCTGGTAACGTACCTGGAGCCAACAATTGAATGGGATATAATTGAAAAATGAGTCACATAGCAGAATGAAGCGAACTGGTAATCGCTCAAAACAATTACGAATTTACCAATGACGAAAGGTCGCCAACATTATGAACAGAGATTCTTTTATGAAACAGAGGTGTATGCTAATTGGTATGGTCTTCCTGGTGACAAACGCCATCAGTGCAGATATAGGAGGAAAGGCAGGGGTCTTGAGTCTGTGGTACGATCAACCGGCTACATCGTGGATGACTGAAGCTTTGCCCATTGGCAATGGCCCCATGGGCGCCATGCTCTTTGGTGGCACGGATATCGAGAGGATTCAATTCAATGAGATCAGCTTGTGGAGCGGGGATCGCATGCCCCGACCGAATGATATCGAGGAGGAAAATATGGGGGCCCATCAGGCCTTTGGTGATATTTTCATCCGTTTAGGGCATGATCCGGCTGGGGTGACGCATTACAGACGACAACTTGATATCGATCGTGCGATTCATCGTGTGGCGTATGAATACGAGGGTGTGCGCTACCAGCAAACCGCTTTTGCCAGTCATCCAGCACATGTGATTGTGATCCATCTGGCTGCCGATCAACCCGGCGCCTATACAGGGCGTGTCTGGTTGACCGACATGCACGGCGCTCAGATTAAGATGGCAAAAAACAGGTTGTCTTCAGTGGGCAAATTGGATAATGGCTTTGAATACGAAGCTCAGGTGCAGGTGTTAAATCAAGGGGGCCAGATGACCCGTGCTGCCCCTGAAAACTCAGGGATAACTCCGATGTCACCTCTGGGTTTGAGTTTCACCAAGTGTGATGCGGTGACCCTTATTTTGGGTGCGGGGACGAACTTTGAACAGGATTTCACCCAACAATGGCTCGGTGAGCATCCTCACGCGACCGTGACAGAGCAGGTTGATTCTGCTGCCTCCCAAAGTGTAGAGACACTTTTGGCCGAGCATGTAAAGGATTACCAGTCACTTTTTCGCCGTGTTTCTTTAAATTTGGGCAAGACCGCTCCGGAGTTGCGTGCGAAGAGCACTCTGGAACGCCTGGAAGCCTATACGCGCGGCTGTTCAGTTGATCCTGAACTTGAGGCCCTGTTCTGCCAGTTCGGACGCTATCTTCTGATCAGTTGCTCCCGTTCTGGTGCACTGCCTGCAAATCTACAGGGTGTCTGGAACCACAGCAATCGACCGGCCTGGGCGGGTGATTATCACTCGAATATCAACCTTGAGATGAACTATTGGCCTGCGGAGCCCGCCAATCTCGCAGAATGTCACGTTCCATTTATTGATTACGTGACCAGCCTGCGCGAGGTCAATGCGAAAAACACCCAAAGGCACTACGGTAAAATCCGGGGCTGGACCGTTCAGACCATGAATAATGCCTGTGGTATTGCGTTTTGGAAGTGGAATCCGCCCGGTGGTGCCTGGTATGCCCAGCACCTATGGGAACATTTTGCCTTTGGTCGTGACAAGGCGTACCTGCGCAACACAGCCTATCCTGTACTCAAAGAGGTCTGTCATTTTTGGGAGGACCATCTGAAACGCCGGCCTGACGGCACACTTGTGACGCCCGACGGATGGTCGCCCGAGCAGTACAAGTATGAGCCCGAAGAGGGGGTGACTTACGATCAGGAAATTGTCTACGATTTGTTCACCAACACCATTGAGGCCGCTGATGCGCTGGGGGAAGATCAGGCATTCCGGAACCATATCGCTGGTATGCGTGATGATCTCCTAAAACCGGAGATCGGACGCTGGGGGCAGCTGAAGGAATGGGAGATCGACCGTGATGACCCTAATGATCATCATCGTCATGTTTCGCATCTGTTTGCCCTGTACCCTGGACGCCAGATTTCCATGGCGACGACACCGGCACTGGCCGAGGCGGCCCGAGTTTCTTTGAATGCTCGCGGAGATGACAGTACGGGCTGGAGTCGTGCCTGGAAGATCAATTTTTGGGCCCGGCTTGGTGACGGCGATCGTTCTTACAAATTACTGCGGAACCTAATAACCCTGGTTCGCGAGACGAAGACTATTTATGGAACGAGTGGTGCTGGGGTCTATTCGAACCTATTCGACTCTCATCCTCCCTTCCAGATCGACGGTAATCTCGGTGCGACCGCCGGTTACTGCGAAATGCTGGTGCAGAGTCACGCTGGCCAAATCCAGTTGTTGCCTGCGCTGCCTGCTGCCTGGTCCACAGGTGCTGTGACAGGGCTGTGTGCACGCGGTGGATTCGAAGTGGACATGACCTGGAAGGACGGTCTACTGACCGGAGTCACGATTCGTTCCAAGTCCGGCCAACCCTGCCGGGTTACCTATGGTCACAAGACGTGGGAATCGGACACCGAGGTCGGGGCGACATACCATTTGGATCATATATTAACTGCGAAGTGACGGCGAACGCTCGCTTTTTCGATTCAGGGTCTCGCAGATCAGAGACCCTGACAAAAAGGCCAAAATAAGGCCGATTCAGCATAGTGAGAAAGGCCATGGCGGCGCACATATGAGGAATAATCGAATGAATCCATTAACGAGTAGAAGATTTGCCGCTGTGTGCTTTCTCGCGTTTAGCATGGGTAGTCTGGCGACTGCACGCGAGGTCATAGATTTTGATGCGCAGTGGAAATTTGCCCTGAATGATCAGCCGGGTGCGGAGGCTCCCGCTTTCGACGATAGCGATTGGCGTGTCTTGAATGTGCCGCACGATTGGGCGTTTGAAGCGGACTATGCGGAGGATGCGGCGCAGACGGATCGCGGCGGCTACAAGCCGGGCGGCATGGGTTGGTATCGCAAATCATTTCAATTGCCAAGATCGTGGCGTGGTAAGAATATTCGCATCGAGTTCGATGCGGTCTATATGAATAGTGAAATCTGGATCAACGGGGAATATCTCGGGAAATGGCCGTATGGATACGCCAGTTTTCAGTATGATCTCACGAAGCATGTAAGGCCCGGAAAGAATGTGCTGTCAGTGAAGGTGGATAGCGTGTTAGAGCCGTCGGCGCGGTGGTATCACGGTTGTGGAATCTATGGCCACGTGAAGCTGGTAGCAACCGGCGCGGCATTGATTGCAAGGGATGGCGTATTTGTAACGACCCCCAAAATCTCGGACAAAAAAGCGACGGTTGTGGTGGAAACTGAATTGGCGGGTGTGTTTAAAAACGCGGTGCTCGAAACGGTACTGCTCGATCCGGCAGGCAAGGAAGTTGCGAAGGGGTCTGTGAAGGTGGAGGGTTCTGTTGTTAAGCAAACGCTGGTGGTAAAGAAACCATTGCGATGGGACGTGGACACGCCACATTTGTATACGGTGGTTTCCCGTATCAATGACGATGAAGTTTCCACCCGTTTCGGGATTCGCACGATTCGCTGGGAAACAGAGACTGGGTTCTGGCTGAACGGGAAAGTGGTAAAACTTAAGGGCGTGGCCGACCATTCGGAGGCGGGCCCGGTCGGAGCGGCCTATCCAGATGAATTGCTGCGTTGGAAAATTCAGCAAATCAAGGATATGGGCTGCAATTCAATTCGCACGGCCCACAATCCGCAGACACCGATCTTTTACGATTTGTGCGACGAGATGGGCATCCTCGTGATGGATGAGCTCTTCGATGGCTGGAAACGTAAAGCGGCTGAGGATTATGGCAAGCAGGCGTTCGCAAAATGGTGGGAGCGCGACCTGCGCGCGTGGCTCAAGCGCGACCGCAATCATCCGTGCGTCGTGGTCTGGAGTATGGGCAACGAAACCGGTGGGCCGATAGCCTCGGAGCTGGTTCGGGTCTGCCATGAAATGGATCCGACGCGGCTGGTCACTTCCGGTCATTCGGGCACCCAACAAATGGACATCGAAGGTGTAAACGGCCATAGCGAGACTATGCGATTTTTTGAAACGCACAAGCCCAAGAAACCGTTTGTTTCCACCGAGGCACCTCATACGTGGCAGGTGCGCGGCTACTACCGAACGATGACCTGGTTCCGCGATGGCTACCCCAACAAGAAGAAGAGCCCCTTCCCGTGCCCAAACCTGACTGAGAAGGAAATCTATACGTACGACTGGATCGATCCGTCGCACCGCAAGAACCGCAAACAAATCTTCAACTCATCCTATGACAATGCCATGGTGCGGATTACTGCGCGCAAGAATTGGGAGCTGATGCGCGATCTACCGTGGCATAGTGGTCACTACCGCTGGACGGGCATCGACTATCTCGGCGAAGCGGGCTATGTCCACGGCGGCTGGCCGTTCCGCGCCTTTATGGGCGGGCCACTCGACCTCGCCCTGTTCCGTAAGGATCTGTTTTATTTCTATCAGAGCCAATGGACCACTGAGCCAATGGTTCACATCCTGCCACACTGGACGCACCCGAAAATGGAGCAGGGGACCCTCGTTCCTGTTTGGGTCTATTCCAACTGCGACGAAGTCGAACTCTTCTTTAATGGCAAATCCCTTGGGTCTGACAAGCCCGGCATAAAATGGGACGAAATGCAGTGCGACTGGAAGGTGCCGTGGGCGCCCGGAAAGTTGGAGGCGGTTGGCTATAGAGGCGGAAAGGCAGTTTCCCGCACGAGCCAAACCACAGCAAGCGCTCCCGCCAAGCTTGCCCTGTCTGTCGAGGGCAAAACCTGCCCAATCATCACGGTGACTCAGACAGATGAAGACGGCGTGATGAATCCGTATGCCGAAAACCGGATTCACTACCACATTGACGGCCCGGCCCGGATTCTTTCGCTTGAAAGCGGCAATCCCGTTAATACTGAAAACAACTATGGCCAGACCTCTCGGGCGGCCTTCTTCGGGCTGGCGCGTTGCTTTTTGGAAGTAACTGGGGCGGAGGGGGATCTCTCCGTCGTCGCAGGGGCGATTCTGGGCGAGAAGCAACAGATGACGTCTCATACCGTCAGTATCGATGTGCAGTCGATCGCGATTCGGGGCAGCGTAGAGGATCCTGATTTGAAGATCTTCTATTCCGTTGATGACGCTGAGCCAAAAACCGAATACACCGGCGCGTTCGATGTGGGCGACGACACCGTGGTCAAAGCAGCGGTCTATCGCGCCGGTCAGTTACTTCTCAGTCTGCGCGAACGCTTTGGTCCAAACGAAGGCCTCTACTGGGGCAGTGATGAGGCAATGGCCGCGAGTGTGCAAAGCGGAGGGGGCGATCAGGCAGAAGATGCCTTGTTCCAGGGGGCGCGAGTTGCAGCCAGTGGAAACGGCTTCAAAGGCAAAGGCTTCCTGGACTTTGGTTCGATCAAGGGCGCTTTTGTGGAATGGTATCAGGAGAATGACGGCGGTGCCTATGAGGGTGAGGTTGCGATTCGCTATAGTTGTAAATCGAGTAGAGGTGGTGGGCGGAGCATGAAGCTGCTCCACAATGGAAAAGTCATTGTATCGGAACTGTTTTTCCCCAATACGAAAACATGGGGCAGCGACTGGAAGACGGTTGCAGTCAAGGTTAAATTCGTGCGAGGTGCGAACAGCCTTCGCCTCGTGACTCTGACGGGTGGCGGCCCGTATATCGATGAGCTTGTCGTCAGGTAGTGACATGCCGGAGCGTATCTATGCCTGTGAATACCTTGGCTATTCGCTTTGCAATGAGTTATTGTTTTGACGGGTGGCTGTTGGTATAGTACGCAAACAAAATGATTGGGTTCTTGGTGACTTGTTTCAATGACGCAGTTTGTCAATAATCAGGAGACATTATGAGGTATTGTCTTGTTTGTTTGTTTTTGTGTGTGGTGGCTCCTGTTTCGTATGCAGCCCCGGTCCAGCTTTATTATGATAAAGATATTCCCCAGGCAGAGTTTGCAGCTCTGGAAATCCAGTCAGCCTTGCAGGACCAGGGGCTAGACTGTGAGATCAATCGTCCTGGGAGACCTCAAAGAACCAAGGCTCTGGAAATCGTCCTCACGGACAGGTTGGATTCTCTGGTCCAGAAAAGCCGCATTGATGTTTCAAACACGCTTGAGCCTGAAGGGTTTAGCATTCGCAAAACAGAGTCAACGATTTGGGTGGTTGGCATGGATGCGGCCGGTTTGATGTACGGGGGCCTTGAACTGGCTGAGATCATCCGCGTGGCCGGGCTGGAGGCCGTGGCAGATGTGGATCAGAATCCCTACATGTCCATGCGCGGTATCAAGTTCAATATTCCCCTGGATGTGCGAACACCGAGTTACACAGATGTGTGTGATGCTGCGCAAAAAAACATTGGTGAAATGTGGGAGTTTGCTTTTTGGAAAGAGTATATCGACACACTCGCACGCTATCGCTTCAATTACATCTCCTGCTGGAACCTGCATCCCTTTCCCTCTCTCGTGCAGGTGCCGGAGTATCCGGACGTGGCACTGGAAGACGTGCAGCGATCCACAGTCCAGTGGAAGGAACACTACAATCTGGAAGGCACAGGCTTTGACGCGCCGGAGATCCTCGGCAATGTGGAAATTCTGAAGAAGATGACCATGGATGACAAAATCGCCTTCTGGCGCAGGGTCATGGCCTATGGCAAATCTCGCAACGTGGATTTCTATTTCATCACCTGGAATATATTTATCAATGGGATAGAGGGGAAATACGGCATCACCGATGCAGTTGACAATGACATCACACGTGACTATTTCCGAAAGAGCGTCAAGCAGATGTTCCTTACCTATCCTGACATCAAGGGGATTGGATTGACCACGGGTGAAAACATGTACGGTGCTTCGTTTCAGGACAAAGAGAATTGGGCCTATGATACCTATGCGAAGGGTGTGCTGGATGCTGCCAAGTTGCAGCCTGGACGTAAAATGACATTTATCCATCGCCAGCACATGGCAGGTGCCCTGGATATTGCGGAAAAATTCAAACCAATCATCGATCATCCTGACATTGAGTTCATTTTCAGTTTCAAATATGCCAAGGCCCATGTGTACAGCGCTACCACACAACCGTACCATCGCGGATTTGTCAGAGATATCCAGGGCAAGGGCAATGTGAAGACGATCTGGACGCTGCGCAATGATGACGTCTTTTATTTTCGCTGGGGCGCCCCGGATTTTGTCCGGGAGTTTATTCAGAATATTCCCCATGATGTGTCCCGTGGGTATTATTACGGGTCTGATCAGTACGTCTGGGGACGTGAGTTTTTGTCGCGTGAGCCTGAATCTCCTCGCCAGATCGAGATTGTCAAGCACTGGTATCAATGGATGATGTGGGGCAGGCTCGGGTACGATCCAACAGTGAGCAATGATCGTTTTGTCGATATTTTGCAGGCAAAGTATCCGGGCGTGGATGCGTTCACATTGTTCAACGCCTGGCAGGAAGCGTCCATGATCTATCCTAAAACCACGGGTTTTCACTGGGGCTCTCTCGACTTTCAATGGTATATTGAATCCAGCCAGAGTCGTTCCGGTCCAGCGCAAACACCCTCCGGTTTTCATGATGTCAATCGATTCATTACGCTTGGACCGCACAAGGGCACGGACAATGTCTCGATTCCCGATTTTGTCAGAAAGACGCTGTCCGGCGACACAATGGAGGGCACCACGCCGGTTCAAGTGGCAGAGCAAATACATGCGCATGCCGATAGGGCGTTGGCATATTTGAAGGGTCTCACGCACGGGGGTGACAAGGAACTGCGACTCACGCTCGATGATATGCGTACCATGGCCTGGCTGGGAAAATACTATGCCCACAAGATTCAAGCTGCCAC
Source organism: uncultured Pirellulales bacterium (assembly GCA_964494325.1). Taxonomy (GTDB): domain Bacteria; phylum Planctomycetota; class Phycisphaerae; order Sedimentisphaerales; family Anaerobacaceae; genus JAIPFM01. Next base: position 12,797 of record CAZBTJ010000047.1, on the reverse strand, counting down.
AGCGCTGGCCCTGTTCCGCGAGACGCTCAAGCCTGAGCATCAGGAAGCAGCTGTCAAACATTTACAGCAGACCGCATTGTACTGGAGACAGTATGCGTCTTTGGCATTAAGCAACCACGAAAATCCGCTTTGGACCAACCGCGTGGGTCATGTGGATTGGCGTGATACGTATGGCTATGTCATTCACGACATACGCACCTTGGGTGGAGAGGTCAAAATTCCCTCCATGCAGCCAACGCGCGGCGGTTCAATTCTTGAGGCAGAAGAGGCAAGGTTCGACCCCTTTGATACCTCCAATAAAATCAAAGGCTTTACAGGCAGCGGTTATGTGACCATGGATCGCCATAAAGGAAGCCGGTCAGTCAACTGGACGTTCTCGGTGCCGAAGAAAGGCCGCTATGTGCTCGAGTTCCGCTATATCAACGACTGGAATCGCGACACAGACTTGATTGCATCCATCAATGGCCAGGCTGCTGGCTGTGTCAAGTTGTGGAATTCCGGCACTGCGAAAACGTGGGTATGGGATCGGATGATCTGTGATTTACACAAAGGTGACAACCTTATCAGTATCAAGACGGGTGGCCGGATTCTGGTCGACCATGTGAATATACTGTATGCAGGGCACCCTTGAATGTGGGTCAGCTCGATTACTTTTAAGCGGCACGCACAAGGTGCCATGATGCTTTTGGAGAATGACCCTGCTGAAAATGTCAATATTTCCGGAGAAGCCGAGCATCAGGCACAGGTTAAACAGTTGAGCCAACTGCTGAATGCTGGCTGGAAGGGCGTATTGCCCTAGGCGTGTGTTGGAGAATCCCGTCGTCGGTCCGAGAGCGAGTGGTTTTGCGACTGGCAAGGACAAAAAGCAGGCGATATCGGTGTATATCGTCGATGCAGCCGGACGCCGTCCAGTCACAAAACAAGCCGCTCGAAGCCAGATCGGATTCTTCGACAGGCTCCCAGAGTCACAATATTCTGGCGGTGCGGCGTCAAGACAGGTGGGTAAAGAGCTGTCATGTGTTAAAGTTAATCAGTCTCGAAAACCATGTCCTGTGGGTATGGTTAGAATCAATAGGCTCTGCCTATGGATATAAAACTAGCTGTCATCGCGAGGTACGAAGCGATCTTCCATTGTTTATCAATGTATCATAAACTCAACAGCCTCGAAATACGGTTCTGTACCCATTCTGTTTCATCAGTCGAGACATTGTCAGTTCTGTGGCTTCCAGACCGGGTGTAACAAGATGACGTGCCACGACATCAATGATCCCCACCCGTTGATGGTAGCGGCCCGTCAGCAATGCTGCGCGTGTGGACAGGCAAAAGCGACAAAACAATCAGTATAGTACAGAAGCACTTTGACAAATAGTCGAGACAGTGTTAGGTTTATGACTGGTCAGTGAAATCGATGTAAGCTTTGCTGAAGAGTTTCTAGGAATAGTTCTATGTGTAGGTAATTCTGTCAGGGTTCAGTATTCTTTTGCATGAGGCCCTTCGAATGGAGAGGGCAGATTCCCGCATTGTGTTGAATTGGCAACTAGCGAGAACAATTTGCATGTAAGTGAGTACGAAGACCTTCAGTGGTTTTTTAAGGGAAGCACACTAATTCACTAAATCTGAATATGCCCAGTGTGTGGATTAATGTCTTATTACAGTAGGATGGAAGTGTGGCTAGAGAACAGGGAAACCAACGAAATAAAGGCGCCGACGCTGATATTCAGAGTAATATGTGCAAAGATTGTCCCGGCCTGCTCGATTCTCAGTCAGATCTTGTCAGTGTGTTGCTTGATAACACAATTGAGTTTGCCGTGATAATTGACTCGGATGGTAGAATAGAGGCTGCCAATGAGATTGCATCTGCCAGTTTACGACTCAATTCAGAATCAGATCATCAAATTAGCCTGTATGATTGTCTGCCGCATGGCGAAGGTCAAGTGTTAGGTGGCAAAGTCATGCTGGCGTGCAAGAATTGCAGGTCTTTATGGTTCAATCAATCAGGGAAAGAAGGAAAGGGAGACTTGGTGAGTTACGTCTGTCCAATATGCTCTGAGAATTCCAGCGTGCAACGCCTACTGATTATTAGAAAGGAAATGCCTGCTACTGTCACAGCAGATGCTGTGCAAAATACAATTGGTTGGCGTAAGCAGTGGATTGATACGAGTGTCAAGAATGCCGCTATGAAGCTATGTGAACCCATTACAGCCATTATGCTCATTGTCCAAGCCATGCAAAAAACTTCGACAGAAGCGCTTCCTGAAGGTTTGGCCAGTCAAATCGAAGCCCTGCAGGGAGAGGCCCAAAATTTGGAGGTATTAAGAACGCGCCTCACCGAATTCTCTCTGGCTGAGCCGACCGGTGCAGGGACTTGCTTGTCAGCTCAAGCTGACATGTTATTCTGGTTTTACAGGGAAAAGTATTGGACTCGACAAGTAGAGATCACACTCACGGGTCTGGACACTCTTCCCAAGGTGAATCTTTCAGAGGATGCAGCCAAGGAACTGTTCACTCTTGTAGCCGATTATGCTTCCATCTTAGGTGATTATGCAATACCTCTTCGATTGACTATAAGTGGCACTTCGCATGGAGTATTTGTAAAGCTGCTGTGTATTTATGAGATTGATGATGAACAGAAGAAACTTCTTGGTTCAAATGTTGGCGATATCGAGGTTAGCCATGTGACACGTTTTAGGGAAATTATTCATGCCATCAGGAGTATTCTTCTGGGGTACGATGGGATGGTTAGAGTGATAGATTCAGATGCAAAACGTCAGGGCATGATCTTGATGATTCATTGTTGCCAAGAAGAATTGTCATAGGTATCGTAGGGATAAGGCAAGCAAACCCGGATATCAAATAATTGTCGAAATTGGATAGAAAACAAGTAAATCTACGTATAGTCGCTTGTGATGTAATTTAGTATCCTAAGGTATTGATTAAGTCTCTTCAGGGGTTTGGGGCTTAATAGTGAAGAATCGCATGAGGAAACACCTTAAATTGGAAAGCATTTTGTGGTGAAATACCAGGCCAGCATATTTGTAGTGGAAAGTTATAAAGGATGTCGTGTCGGTATAGAAGCAGTGCTTGCCAGCGAAGGGTATAGTATTTGCGCGTTTGATAATTCGAAGGCGTGTCTTGAAAGTTTGGGTTCTGAGGAAACACAATGTGATTTGATCATCATGGGATTACGATTGCGTCCTGTCGGAGGACTGGAATTTGTTAGAAAAATCCGGTCGATAAGGCCTTGCGTTCCTCTCATTGTGCTGACATCATCGGGCAATGCAACTGTGGCTATTCAAGCTTTGAGGCTAGGCGTTTCTGATTTCATGGAAAAACCGGTCACGGCTGATTGTTTGATATTATCTGTCAAAAAAGTGTTGGCCGAGAAGCATAGTCAGCAGTTACCGCTGAAGTCTCTGTTAACCAAAACGGAATATGAAGTTCTCATGCACATATTAAACGGGGAATCGACAAAGCAAATAGCTACAAAGCGGCACCGGTCGATCAGAACTGTAGAAGATCAACGTGCCGCCATCATGCAGAAATTGGAAGTGGATAATCTTATTGATCTGGTCAAACGGTCAGCTTTTGTGGTTATGCCTGATGACATGATCGCATGACATCTCTTGACCTTGATCAGGGATATGTCCTATAATTTCATGAAAAGATTTTTATGGGATGAGTTCCGAAGTATCACTCCTCTCACTCCTGTGAGAAGATATACCCCGCGAACCATCGTGGCGCAGCCTTCGGCCGCAGCCAATCCTTATCACACTAAAGATCCAGCCCGATATGGATCATCAGGATTTTTCGAAGGATCTTGAATGAAGAAGGACTAAAGCGTTCTAGTTCTATTTTTGTTCTACCATAGTTGAATCATGAACGCTGATTAACGAATGGCGGAGTAAAAGAAAAAAAGGCACTTAACGCATTTAAGCCTTCATTATTCATGATTTGGTGTTCGACATTCGACATTCAGGGAAGTACAAAACTCTCAATTGTCAATTGTGACACAGCCTGGCAGGGTGAAACCCACGGTAAGAGAGCTTCTCTATTTCCCTTAAATAGGCAGAATTCCGTAATAATACGGATAAATTGGGTATGTCCTTTCGTCGATGTCATAATATCAGGTTGTCAGGAAGGCGTAATCGATAATGCACACGAATGGATTTGTGTGATGAATGCGGAGAGCCTCCTTTGGAGTATAGATGAGAAGTCAAGCCCTCAGTTGAACCACTGAGGACTTGACCTTCTTGAGCGGATTGAGAAAGTTGTGTTTCTGATAGTGATACTACAGAAGTCGGCAAGATTTATGAGAGGCGTCAGGTAAGGCAATGCGGAACTGATATGGCACATGTAAGAAAGCATCATATATTCATAGTAGAGAGTGATGGTCAGTGTCGTAATGTGTTGGAAGCATCGCATTACAGCGCAGGGGCCACTGTTCATTCGTTTAATCATTCCCACGCCTGTCTAGAGGCACTTTTGAGGAAAGAGACGACATGCAATTTGGTCATTCTGTGTTTATGGTTGTCTCCATCTGCGGGATTGGGACTTATTAAGCAAGTCAGGGCGTTAAGACCATCAGTCCCCATTATCGTGTTGGCATTACCTGGCAAAGCAGTTCTGGCTTTCAAAGCCCTCAAGCTGGGTGCTTATGAATATCTGGAAAAACCGATCAATACTGAGCGTTTAATCTCGTCTGTTAAAAATGCAATAGCGAGTCACCCTATCGAGCATTTACTGGTGAAGTCGTTATTGAGTAAAATCGAATATGAAGTGCTTGCCCATATATTGAAGGGCGAGTCAACAAAAGAAATAGCTCTAAATCGAAATCGCTCAATCAGAACCATTGAAGATCATCGTTCATCTATTATGAAGAAACTGCAGGTGGATAATGTCGTTGATCTAGTGAAACGAGTTGCTTATGTTGTGATACCTGTTGATTAAAAAGAGCCCCTGCTTTAACGCGAATCCATGTTTATCTTGTTGTCAATGTTTTGTCTATTCAGAAGCAAGATGGGGGGGCTCGAAGAGGGTGCAAAATGTGTCAGGTTTTGGGTTTTCTTAATAATCGCGGGAATTCCACGATAGTCATCTATTCATGGGTCCCGAACGCGATCAATAAGCCGTAGAATTCCGGATAGTAATGGAATAGCAAGAAAGACGATAATTGGGTTCCCATGGAGGGAGTTGATTCACAGTATTAACATGATACTATTATTTCATATTAGTGAGGGAACGTCCTGGCGGACGCACGAGCAGTTAATCGGAATCAGGAGATGTGCTCAATTGAATGAATGAGGCAGGATTTTGGGCCCAGAGTGGTAAATTAAGTATCTAGGGGCGAACTTCGTGAAAGACAAGGTCGTACGCTTTTTTCAGAAGCCAGACCTATACGGTTGTATTGTGTCTGTAGATCACTCTGGTTTAAAATTGTTCCTGTGGCAGATAGAGGTGTTCTGGCTGTAGCTTGGAATGCAAGCAAGCATCAAGCGGGATTTCTAAGGGCTGAGACTTGAAACTTGAAACCTGAAGTGCGTTGCGAACCCGGCTCTGCCAATTTCCGGTCTCAGGTTTGTCTTTTCTGCGTTGACGGAAGGCTTTGAAAAAGTTAGAAGTCAGAAGTTTGAAGTGTGAAGTTTGACGCACCGGTAGGGCCGGTGGGAGTGCGAAGTTTGAAGTGAGAAGTGCGAAGTGAAGAAGACATGCGAAGTGTAGAAGAGTTTGACTACGGCGATAGCCAATTTCACCCTTCACCCTTCACCCTTCCGAGCGAAGCGAGGCTCCTGCAACCGACGGGGACGGAGTCCGCGCCCTGAGGGGCGTGTGAAGAAACTTGAAACCTGAAGGAGGCGTTTCGAATCCGGCTTTGCCTTTTCAGGTCTCAGGTTTCCGGTCTCAGGTTTGTCTTTTCTGCGTTGACGGAGTCTGCCCGCCCTGAGGGGCGAAGTGTGAAGTTTGAAGTAAGAAGTACGAAAGTTTGGCACACTGGGAGGGTTGGTGGAAGTAAGAAGTTTGAAGTAGAATGATGTTACGAACACGGCGTCAGCCAATTTCATCCTTCATCCTTCACACCTCACACTTCCGAGCGAAGCGAGGCTCCTGAGGGGCGTGTGAAGTGTGAGGGATGAAACTTGAAACCTGAAGTGCGTTTCGAATCCGGCTTTGCCTTTTCAGGTCTCAGGTTTCCGGTCTCAGGTTTGTCTTTTCTGCGTTGACGGAAGGCTTTGAAAAAGTCAGAAGTCAGAAGTTTGAAGTTTGACGCATCGGTAGAGGGAACCGGGCGAAGTGCGAAGTTTAATCGGAGGAAAACGATGCGAACTTACCTTTTCACATACTGCGTAGCCTTGATTATCGCCACCGGACTCACGCCTTGGGTGATCGGCTGGGCGCGCAAGCGAGATTTGGTGGATGTGCCTGATGCACGCAAGATCCACGAGAGGCCCATAGCACGCCTAGGCGGCATGGCCATCTTTGCAGCCACCATGCTGGCGGTCATTCCCCTGTTGTGGCTGAACAACAGCTTGGGGGAGGCCTTCAGGGGGCAGTGGCTCAAGATTGTCTGTATGCTGGTCGCTTCGGCCCTGATCTTCGCGACTGGACTCTGTGACGATCTCAAGGGGTTGCGCGTACGCACGAAACTGGTCGCTCAGTTCGCAGCGGCAGGCATGGTGTGCCTGGCAGGCATCCACATTGACAAGATTGTGGTCAAGGACCTGGTGATCCTGGATCTGGGGCGACTGTCATGGATGTTTACCTTCCTGTGGATCATTGGCGTGACCAATGCTGTGAATCTAATTGACGGTCTCGACGGTCTGGCAGGGGGGATCTGTGCCATTGCCTGCGGCGCCATCGCCACCCTGGCCTTGCTGCAGGGCAATGCGGTTCTGGCACTGATCATGCTGGCCCTGTTCGGCTCGCTCACAGGATTCCTGCTATTCAACTTCTACCCGGCCCGGGTCTTTATGGGCGACTGCGGCAGTCTGTTTCTGGGATTCATGGTGGCCGTGGCCTCTGTGCTCACCACGGCCAAGTCAGAGACCCTGATCGGTTTCGGCCTGCCTGTCCTGGTCCTGGGCATTCCCATCTTTGACACGCTTCTCAGTATATTACGGCGTTTCCTGAACCGACGCGGCATCATGAGTCCGGACCGCGGCCATTTTCACCACAGGCTCCTGGACTGTGGCTTCAAGCAGCAACATGTGGCCGTCATCGCATATCTGGTGACTGCTGCGGCGGCCGGTATCGGCCTGCTCATGCTCCTGACCCCGGGGGAATCGTCTCTGGCCGTGTTTCTTCTTGGCCTGGTGGCGATACTACTGGTCTTCAGAGCCATTGGCTCAGTGGCCCTTCGCAAGACACTGCAGGGCATTCGAGACAGAATCAAACTGGCGCAGACCCAGCATTCCGAACAAAGAAAATATCAGGAATCCGACATGGCGTTTCGCACAGTCAAAGACTTGGAGCAGTACTGTCGATGCATGTGCAAGGCTGCCGAAGCCTTCGACTTTGCCAAACTTTCCCTGGAAATGAACCGCAACGGCAGTAGTCAGAAGATCTTCGACTGGCAGTCCCGGCATTCAGGCAACACCCGCAACACCGTTGCACAGTCACACGCCGAATGGAACTGCCAGGAAGATCTATTGGAAATGAGTGTACCGGTCAAAAGCACACTCCATGGTCACAACGGCCGACTCAGTATGCACATCAGGAAGAACGGTTCCCTGGAATCCGCCGGCCGACGCGCGGCGCTCTTTGCGAGACTCGCCGATGAACATGGCCTAGAATCCGATTGGGCATGCGCATAATAGAGTATTGCGGAGCCAGATGGGATTTTTCGACAAGCTCCTGGTGCTTCAGCATAGATTGAATCACAGGTAAGGGCAACGAGTACATCATGGCAACCTACGCAATCATTTATTTTGGGGCAGCACTGCTGGCTATGTGCCTTGTTCCAATTGTCTCACAAATGGGCAAGCGGTTCTGTTTACTGGAGGTTCATGGTCTCAGTACAGAAGAACGTCAAAATCTCATTCCTCGTATTGGCGGTATTGTGATTTTGGTCGCGACACTGACTGTCGTTCTCATGTCCATGCTTCGTGAAAATGCCATAGGCCAGTCCTTTATTGAGCTACATACACAAATTGTTGTATTGCTGATAATAGGAAGTCTTGTATTCGTAGTCGGGTTGACTGATGATCTGTTTTCTCTGTCAGGTCACACCAAATTGATCTGTCTTATCATGGCATCGGTGTGCGTTTGTATTTCCGGGACAACTCTTCAGGCCATCTCTGTGGGGCAGTGGTTTGTCATTAAAACGGGTTTGATGGCCTGGCCTTTGACCATCGTATGGATTGTTACGATTACCGTATGCATGAGCTTCATTGATGGGCTGGACGGTCTTGCTGGTGGTATTGCAGTCATTGTATGCGGGACCATTTTACTGATGGCTGTTTTGAACGATCAAACTGTGATGGCTGTCTTGATGCTGGCATTGCTGGGTAGTGTCACGGGCTTCTTGTTCTTCAATTGGCACCCCGCAAAGATTTTTCTGGGCAATAGTGGTTCCATGTTTCTTGGTTTCATGATCGGGGCAGGCAGCCTTGTCTGCCAGACAAAGACGTATACCCTGATCGGGTTGATGCTCCCAATTCTTGCGTTGGGCGTCCCGATTATCGATACAACCCTTTCCATCCTGCGTCGGCGCCTTCTCGAACGGCGGTCCATATTCGGCTCAGACCCAAATCACCTGTATAATCGTTTGGTGGCATTGGGATTTACACCGCGCTCTGTGGTTCTCATCTTCTGTGCGGTCACTGCTGTGAGTGCCAGTGTGGGCGTATTTTTGTTGACGGCAAGAAGCGGCTGGTCAGTAGGGATCTCGGTCAGCGGTTTGTTTTTACTGTATTCACTATTTTTCTACTTGGGCAGGGGATACCCATCCGACATCCCAAAGTTGCTGAAGCATAACTGGACCATCGCATGCGAAGCAAGGGCATTAAAGCACAATTTTGAGAATGCAGAAGTACGTATGCTCAATGCGAGGTCCTTGAGCGCATGGTGGCAGGTCGTGTGTGCTCTGGGCAGGGAAATGCGGTTTCAAAACATCACATTGTGGGACTGTCACAACGGAAGGGACTCAAGAACCTGCGTCTGGACTTCGCCAGAGGGAAACTATACCCCTGAGAGAACAGTCCAATTGAGACTTCCTTTAGGGGGCAATGGAGCAGGCGGATGGGAAATCATGGCCTCACTCTGGGTGGATAACGGTCTTGAACTGGGTGGCCAGCAGGCCATGTTTCTGGCACGCCTATTGGATGAGTTTCCCATACCTGAGTCGCGGTACGCCAGGGAGGATGATACGGCGTTGGTGAGTCCCCCTAGAGAAAGCCACAGTGATACGATGCCCTCTATTGGCGTTGAGAGGTATGATACACAAATAGCCCAAACAGAGACACCTCATTCAAAGGGGCGATTCTGGATTCCACGATCGCTTGATATTGTGGGCCTCCCTGTGACACCATTCAAGACATACGATCAAGCACTCACCTGTATTGAAAATGCAATTGCTTCGGATTGCAAATGCTTCTGTGCGGCGGTCAATCCCATCAAGATATACAATGCCTGGCGCGATCCAGAGTTGAAGCACCTGCTGCAACAGGTCGACATCCTGATCTGTGACGGTGTGGGTGTGGTCAGGGCTTCACAGATCCTGTATGGTCAGAAAATTCAACGCATTACAGGCTGTGACCTGTTCTTCGAATTGCTGTTGATGGCGGCTCGAAGGCAATGGGGTATCTTTTTGCTGGGGGCCTCGGCTCAGTCCAATTCTGCGGCCGGCATGGCACTGCAGGCGATGTACCCCGCGCTCAAGATTGCGGGTTCCCAGGACGGATTCTTCGAGGATTCGGAGCAAGTGGTTGAAGACATCAATGCCAGCGGGGCAAAGATGTTGTTTGTGGCCATGGGCTCTCCAAAGCAGGAGCAGTGGATTTGTCGCCACAGAGAGTCCATCAAGGCCAACTTTTGTATGGGTGTGGGAGGCAGCTTTGATGTGGCAGCCGGGCGTGTGAAGAGGGCTCCGAAATTCTTCCGAATGACCGGCACCGAGTTTCTGTTTCGGTTTGTTCTGGAACCCCGTAAGAGACTGTCACAACAAAAAGCTCTATTGAATTTTGTGAGTCGAGTCATATTTACTCGACTGTCTGCGCCTCGTCAGTCCATGTCTATTGAAGAGGAACAACATGAGCATGGATCAGTCAAATAATAAAAAGCGAAAAACCAAGTTAACAAAGAAAAGTGGGCACGTTCCTTCAGAAGATGCCTCCATGGATTCCCCGTCAAAAAATGAAATAGACCTCAATAAATCCCAAGAGGGATCGCCACCCAGTCCTATTAACCCCGATAGAGGAGTACAATGGAAAGCAACATAATTGAGAGCATTGAAAACCGAACTGCGGTGATTGGCATCGTTGGTCTCGGCTATGTGGGATTGCCATTGGCCGTCGAATTCGGCAAGCAGTTTGACACTGTAGGGTTTGACATCCATCAGACGCGCGTAGATGAGCTCAATGCCGGCCATGACCGCACCCTGGAAGTGGACAACCAGGGCCTCAAGTCGGCGGTGAAGCTCACCTGTACCACCGACCTTTCAGCCCTGGAACCGGTGGACATCTACATCATCACCGTGCCGACCCCTATCGATCAGTACAAGCGACCCGACCTCACGCCCTTGATCAAGGCCAGTCAGACAGTGGGCGAGGTGCTCAAGCCTGGCAACATTGTCATCTATGAAAGCACAGTGTATCCCGGCTGCACAGAAGAGGATTGCGTGCCTGTATTGGAGCAGGCCAGCGGCCTGAAATACATCCAGGCTGATAGCGAAGAGCCGATAGCTGATGGCTTCTATTGTGGCTACAGCCCCGAACGTATCAATCCAGGCGACAAAGAGCATACTGTTACCAAGATCAAAAAAGTGACATCAGGTTCGACTCCGGAATCCGCCCAGGCGATTGATGCCCTGTACAACTGCATCATCACCGCAGGCACACATCTGGCCCCCAGCTTAAAAGTGGCAGAGGCCGCTAAGGTGATTGAAAACTCCCAGCGTGATATCAACATCGCCTTTGTTAACGAACTCAGCAAGATCTTCAGCCTGGTCGGCATTGATACGCTGGACGTGCTCGAGGCAGCAGGCTCCAAGTGGAATTTTCTGCCCTTCAGACCCGGTCTGGTAGGGGGGCACTGTATTGGTGTGGATCCCTATTACCTCACACAGAAGGCCCAATCCCTCGGCTATCACCCTCAAATCATTCTGGCCGGACGCAGGCTCAACGACGACATGGGCCGCTACGTGGCCAGCGAGGTGGTCAAGCTCATGATCAACAAGGGCCAGCGTGTCCAAAATGCCAAGGTCCTGGTCCTTGGCATCACCTTCAAGGAAAACTGCCCCGACATTCGCAACAGCCGCGTGATTGACGTGATCGAAGAGCTCCGCGAATACGGCTGCGACGTCGCGGTCCACGACCCCTGGGCCGACCCCGATGAAGTCAAAAAGGCCTACAGCATAGACCTCATAGAATGCCCCAACGGCACCTTGCAGAACCGCTACGACACCATCGTGCTCGCTGTCGCCCATGACCAGTTTAAGGAACTGGAATTTGGAAATCGCAATAATCGCAATGGAAACAATGTCGTCCTGTATGACATAAAATCCGTCCTTGACAAAAACGTAGTAGACGGAAGACTCTGAGACGCATGAAGGGATGAAACTTGAAACCATTTGAGGGCTGAGGGGTGAAACCTGAAACCTGAAGTGCGTTTCGAACCCAGCTCTGTCCATTCAGGTCTCAGGTTTCCGGTCTCAGGTCTTAGGTTTCAGGTCTTAGGTTTGTCTTTTCTGCGTGGAACCTAAAGGATGAAACTTAGAAAATCAGAAGCTAAGAAGCAAAGAAGTTCGGAAACTTAGAAACTGATTTATTCTCGCGCAAAGGCGCAGAAACGCCAAGATAGGTCATTTAAACTACGAAATACGCTGCATTAAAAGCTGACGGCTGATAGTTGAACGTTGGATATCTATAAATGTGTTTTGGCACAGGATGGAGAGTCTCGGGCTGAACATATTTTAGAGAGGATTGAAAAGGCCTGCAAAAAGTTGGCCACACATCCGCGAATTGGCCACATCCCATCAGAGCTTGATCGAATTGGCATATTGGACTACCTCGAAATCCATTTCAAACCTTACCGAATTGTCTATCAAATTGAGGGGAACAAGTTTTTTGTTCATTGTATCCTGGATGGCCGAAGAGACATGCAGGATCTGTTGGAACGGCGAATGATACGATGACCGACAGAGGTACATTCAGGGATGAGGGGCCGGTAGGGCCGGAAGTGTGAAGTCAGAGGGGTGAAATGTGAAAGCTGGGGGGCGTTTTAGGGATGAGGGATGAAACCTGAAAGGGCCAAAGCGGGATTTTATTTTGAACTACGAAACACGCTAAAGGACGCGAAAAAAGCCAAGATTAAACCAACCACAGAAGAAACAGAATGATACAGAAGAGTAAGAGGTTAAGACTGTGTACCGCAAGTGGTATTTTAATTTCTGCATAGTCTGCGTATTCTGTGGTTAACAAAAAAAGAGATCCACCGCAGAAGAAACAGAAGAACACAGAAACAAACAAGGATTGATAGTGAAAGAAAGAAACACTTTATAATCATGGGTTTTAGCTTATTTGTATGGATTCACCGTTCCAAGTTTCCAAGCTTCCAAGTTTCTTAGTTTCCATGCTCAGTTCCGG
>CAZBTJ010000046.1:0-38269 GCA_964494325.1 uncultured Pirellulales bacterium | reverse complement strand
TTAAATCAATTCATGTGAAACTCAGAGCGAGCCTGACTTGTGTAAAACAACGAGGGCAAGGCCCCACCCTACATGCTTAGAACCTAACACCTAACACTTTGGACTGTTTTTACCAGCGTGGGGCAAAGCCCCACCCTACTTTGTCATTTCGAACGTAGGTGAGAAATCTATTAAAACAAGCACGCCGCAAAGCGGCCCCACAACTAAAAACTAAAAACTAAAAACTAAAAACTAAAAACTAAAAAGCCATGCGTGCGCCATTATTTGCCATTCAAAGTTATTACAGCCTGCTCAGGAGTCCGGTCTCCATAGCCCGCTGGTGCCAGGCAGCTGTGGAACTTGGTTATGAGACGGTGGCCCTGTGCAATATCAATTCCCTGGCCGGGGCTGTGGAGTTTTTTCAAACAGCCCAGACCGCAGGTCTGCATCCGATCCTCGGCGTACAGATCCTCACAAACCAGGCCCATCTGATTTTGCTAGCAGAATCAGAACTAGGCTACAGCAACCTCTGCAGCATTGTGAGTGCGCAAAATCTCGACCCCCATTTCAATCTCAAAAACCAACTCACGGCACAGCATAAAGGCTTGATTGCCATAAGCGCCCAGAGATGTCTCCTGGAGACGCTCAAGAACATCCTGCCCAAAGACTCATTATTTGCATTCCCCGACACGCACCCTGACATTCGCCCTATGGCCTATGGCCGGTTCAACACACTAACCCCCGAAGATCAACACACAGGCCAGATCCTGCAACGCATCCGTACACTCCGGACCGTCGGCCCGGGCCCAGCCACCCTTGACCACCCCTGGCAAATACCGCCTAAAGAACGCACCTGGTCACATCAATGGCAACGCAGTCGCCCTGACGCACTACAAAATGCCCATGAAGTGGCCAAACGATGTCACTTTAACCTGCTCAACAGACCGATCTGTTTTCCCAAGCCCAAAGAGACACCGTTCGCAGACAAACGCAAAGAACTGGCTCGGTGGTGTCTCCGGGGTCTGGCCACCCAATACGACACATTGTCTCACTCCGTGATGAAGCGGCTGGACATGGAATTGCGTGTGATCCATGAAAATGGATTTATCGACTATTTTTTAGTCGTCCGAGAGATCATCCTCTACGCCAAGCAACACAACATCCCTGTGGACGTCAGAGGATCAGCCGCAGGCTCGCTGGTCTCCTATGTACTCGGATGGACCCACGTGTGTCCCATTGAGCATAACCTGTACTTTGAACGATTCCTGAACCCTGGACGCACTGACTGCCCGGATATTGACATTGATTTCTGCTGGCGCGGCAGGGACGAGATCATTCGGTTTTGTTATGACCATTGGGGCCAGGACCACGTGGCCATGGTCTGCAACATCAATCGCTTCCGTCGCAGAGGTGGGGTTCGAGACGTGGCCCGGGCCCTGGGATATCCCCCGGAGCAGATCAACAGCATTGTCCGACATCAAGCAGACTATGAACCCGTCCATGCCATGGCCCAGACCCTGGAGGGGATACCCCGCCACCTAAGTGTCCATTGCGGCGGCATTGTGATGACACCCAACCGGATCGACCAGATGATCCCCCTGACCTGGACTGCCAAGGGCGTGATCGTCACCCAATACGACAAGCGGGCCATTGAACCAGCCGGCCTAGTCAAGATTGACCTGCTCTCCAACCGCTCGCTCTCCACAGTCCACGACGCCATCGAAATTGTCTCTCAATCCCAAGGCCCGTCTATGGATGCCATGAACGGTGCCAGTGATAAAAAAGTCACGGCCCTGCTCGCCAAGGGAGATAGCCTCGGTGTATTTCAAAGTGAATCCCCAGGCATGAGGCAATTACTCCAGGGATTAAAAGTCACCACCCCAAAGGAACTCGCCATTGCCCTGTCGCTCATCCGTCCTGGACCTGCCTCAGGGGGCATGAAAACCGAATTTATTCAACGTCACGTCCACCATAAACCCTTTGAGTATCTCCATCCCAGCCTCAAGCCCCTTTTGCAAGACACCTATGGCATCATGCTCTACCAGGAAGATGTGATGCGCATCGCAGTGGACATGGCTGGCTACACGGTGGCAGAGGCCGACCGATTCAGGTCTGAAGTGTCCAAAAAGGTCTCATCCACGCGTGTGCAAGCCCAATACAAGGACTTTGTCTATCATCGCAGTGAACAAAACGGTGTCGATCGACAGACCGCAGAACAAATCTGGGAACAGATCCTTCAATTTGCAGCCTACGCCTTTTGTAAGGCCCACGCCACTGTCTATGCACGTATCGCCTGGCAAACAGCCTGGCTCAAGGCCCATGTTCCTCTCGCCTTTTATTGTGCCCTGCTCAACAACCATCACGGCATGTACCCCCTACGTGTGTACGTGTGGGATGCCATGCGGCACGGTATCAAAGTCCTGCCTCCGCATGTCAATCGAAGCGAACACATATGGACGATTGAAAGTAAACGAATCCGAACTCCCCTGTCCCGCATCAAGGGACTGAATCATGACACAGTCACAGCCATGGTGTCCGAGCGAAAAAAACGTCCCTTTAACGACCTCAACGATCTGCGTCAAAGGGTCACATTTTGGCGTGGACAATTGGTCCCCTTAATTGAGGTCGGTGCCTGCGATGGCCTCGGCCACACACGCCCTGCCATGCTGGCTCAACTGACGCATTCTGTACCAGACCTTTTTCAACCCCTGCTCTTTGACCTCCATACACCGACTCAATCAGACGCAGAGTTTACCAGAATCCAAAAACTCCAGGCCGAACTTCGATATCTCGGCATCCCCTTCAGCCTCCACCCTGAACTCCTCATCCAGACGAAACACACCCTTGCCACAGGCCTACCCGGATTCATTAATCGCCACGTCACCATCGCCGGCTTTATTGCAGCCGCACGCCATGCCAGGACCCAGGACAACCGTATCATGGGATTCATCACGCTAGAAGACTCCACCGGCCTCACAGAAATCAACTTCTTCCCGGATAAGATCAACCTCTACAAGCGCATCGTCAGCCACAGCGGCCCAGTCTGGATACAGGGCAAGGTCACACAACATCTCTGTGCCATCACCATCGAATGTCAAGACTGCGGCGAAGCAGCCTAGTAAAACACTCACACCAAAGATCCGCCTACTTAATCTCGCGAAGGATTTTCTGGGCTCTCTGTCTGGTCCCTCTGTTCTTTGAATTATCGATGACGGTTTTCAGGACTTGCTGGCGACGCACCTTGCTGACTCCAGACATGTTTCGGCCAGTCAGCACCACCATGGCGGAATAAGCCTCTTCAGTCACAGAAGCATCTTTCGCCAGCGTTGCCAACAGGTCAAGAGCCCCCACTGTGAACACTTCACCCAGGACCGCTATGGCCTGCCGTGTCTCTTCGGGCCGTTTGGCGTGAGTCAGCACATCCTTGACCATGGCCACCTTTTGTGGGGCACCTAACTTCGTATTACCGCGTACATACAGAAGATAGCCACGCAACCCAAGTACCTGGTGAGACATCTTCTCGGCCGAGCTGGCCAATGTCAACAGGGCCTGGCCTGCCTCACGATCCTCAGGCCATTTGTTCGGCCAGGTGGACAGGATTCGCACAGCTTCTTCCTGCACAGGGCCAGTTTTCTTAATCGCGGATGTGACAGCCCCCAGTGCATCAGGACCACCCATGATAGACAACGCATTGAGCCCTATCACGTGAAGCTCGCTATCACGACTCGACGTCAGGGGTTGTACGTAGGAGAGACATGCCAACCCGTCACGACCGCAAATCGCCAACAGCGAGGTTTTGATGGTCCCCCGTTCACTGGCACTCTTGATTGTCTGAAGCTGCTTCACAAGATCGCCGGCCTGCTGCGATAGACCAATAATACCAATCGTCCGAGCAGCCATATCGCGAATCTGGGCATCCTTATCCTTGAGGCTCGACACAATGGCCGGGAGGGCCTCACCAATTTGCCTCTGGCCAGCCACTTCAATCAGAATCCGTTTCAGTTTGCCTTGCGTATTCTTCAGACGTGATGTCACGTCGGCATCGACCTTTTTGTCAGCCAGTCTTATCAACGTTTCGGTCGCGGCCTGTTCCAACTGAGCATCCCCCTGCATCGCCGCTTCAAGCAAAACCGGCACACAGGAAACATCCCCTAGACGCACCAAAATATTGATTGCCGTCATACGCATGTCCATTGAAGCACTTCCAGCCGCCTCAAGAACGATCGATAAGACTGCAGAATCACGACGGTCCGACAGGGCCAATAGTAATAAGGGACGACGGTCAGGACTTAGCTTGGGCAATTCAGCCGCCAATGTCTTGGTCACCCTTTGACCACCAAGCTCACGCGCTGTGCGCAAACCAATACTCAGTCTTTTTTCGCTTTCTGATTGCAACTGTTCGATCAGCAACGGAACACCCGCCAACCTCCTGGCCAAAATAGCACCGCGAATGGCCTCAAGTTGTCGTTGTTCCGGTACATCCGCTTGCCGGACCGTGTCATACAAAGTCGCAGCTTTGACAGAGCTTTTGTCTGCCAAGAATTGCTCCGCACACAGAATGCAGCCTTCAGCCACAGCGGAACGTAGGCCCGTCGGGGCGTCAGTCAAGGCTCGTGTCAACACCTTGGCGACTTGCTCCCCGCCAAGATGTCCCAACGCCACCGCTGCAGCACATGCCACATCAACATGGCTGGCGTCCAGTTTTTTGACAAGGATGTCCACAGCAAGCCTATCCCGACGTACGGCAATGGAGTTAATGACGCCAATAAGGAGCCGTCCCTCAATCAAGTCGACCGCGTCACGCAGAGCAGCGTCAGCCTTTGGTCCGGGGATGGCTTCGAGTGCGATGCGTGCCCATGACGACAATTCCTTGTCGGCCAGCAACGGCGCCAGCATGGGGATGGATTGGTCTGTGCCATAAATGGCCATTTTCTTGCAGGTAATGGCCTTCTCGCCCTTGGGCGCATCAGACCTCAATACAGCAATGAGATCCTGTTCCTTCACGTTCTGGGCCATGGTGACGGTCGAGAGTACGACCATAAAAAGAAGTGCGCACCAGGGGAAATATCGTTTTCTGAGTCTCATGATAGTCCTCTTAGTTCATGTAATTTCTAAAACAAAGCACAGACACTATATGCGCCACGGCTCCCGCAACGCTTCGGAACGCAGCCGATTGGCCTGTTCATCGCCAATGAATTCATTCTTCTTGGGATCGTACTGGACCTTGCGATCTAGATACAGGGCAATGTTGGCCGCATGGCACGTGATGTGGGCCCAGCATGCGGCTTCGGCATTGGCCCGCGTCAGAGCACGTGTCTTGATACAGTCGAGGAAATTGCGTACGTGCAGGTCTGCAGGATAGCCAGGGATCTTGATCCCCTTGCGAATCAACAGTGAGTCAGAGCTTGCCACAAGATCAGCATTGTCCCCAGTCTCAATCCAGCCGGTATCGCCTTCGAAACGCACGGGACATGAGCCCATGTGCGGCAGCCATCCGTCATTACGCATCACAAGTTTGACGCCATTGGCATAGCGTGCATGCAATTGACCATTGACTGGCTCATATTCTACAGCCGCAGTGTCATCCGCGTCATTGGCCAACTGGCACAGGTCCACACAATGCGAGCCCCATTCAAGGCACCCACCCCCTACAAGTCCGCCGCCCTTCTCAAAGTGGAAGGCACTCTTGAGCTTGGACGTGTAGGGTCGCCATGCAGCCGGCCCAAGATACATGTCCCAATCCATCACCTCACGAGGCGGTTCATTTTCAGGGGGCAGCCAGCCACTCATCTTGGTATCCAGTCCACCGGGATGGGCGTAAACGGTCTCCAACGGCCCCAACTTGCCGGTCTTGGCCAGATCAATGGCATAGGCAAAGTTGGGCAGGCTACGGCGTTGTGTCCCGGCCTGGAACACACGACCGGTACGACGAAATACGTCGGCCAGTTGCAGGCTCTGGGCAATATTCTTTGAACAAGGCTTCTCGCAATACACGTCCTTGCCAGCCTTGGCAGCCATGGTCGCAGCTGTGGCATGCCAGTTCGGACCGGTCGCGATCAGTACCGCATCAATATCGTCACGGGCCAGAAGCTCTCGAAAGTCAATATAGGTGTCACAGGCTTTGTCGCCATTGACTGCATCCACCTGATTCTTGGCACGCTGACGGTTGTCACCTCGCACGTCACACACAGCCACACAATGCACATCGGGTGCCTGCAGGAAACAACTCAATACATACCGGCCGCGGTTGCCGATCCCAATAGCACCCAGTCTGATTCGTTCGCTGGGGGGTACGGCGCCCTCCTTTCCCAGAACGGTACTGGGAATTATTTGGGGTAGCGCGAGGCAGGCACTGGCTTTCGCGGCTGTCTTGAGAAAACATCGTCGGTTTAAACTCACTTTTTCTTGGCTCATACTTGACCTCCTGTGAACAAGAAGCTAAAAGACATTACGAATTAGTAATGATAGCTGGTAATCCTAGCCAGTGCAAAATAATTCTTACGCTTCAATCCAGAAAACTCCAACCCAAAACACCCGCTAAGCCCATGACTGTGAATCCTGTGAGGAAAACCATGCCTCTTAATCGAACCTTGTGTATCACCCTGACATTCGTTTTTGCTTTACTCTCTTGCCGCAAAACAGCCTTGTCGGAAACAACGCCATCAAGACCCAATGTCATTTTGATCTATGCCGATGACCTGGGCTATGGCGACCTCGGTTGTTATGGTTCCAAGGTCAATGTCACGCCGTATATTGATAAACTGGCCACACAGGGCATGCGATTCACCCAGTACTATTCAGCCAGTTCCGTGTGTAGCCCCTCGCGAGGCGCCTTGCTCACAGGATGTCATCTTCACGTCAGATAACGGCAGTCGAGAGCGAGGCGAAGGCGGAGACAATGGCCCGCTGCGCGGACACAAGGGGCAAGTCTGGGAAGGCGGCATGCGAGTGCCATGTATGGTACGCTGGCCAGGCAAGATCAAGACAGGTGCTGTCAACCACGAACTGGTCACGGCGATGGACTTTTATCCCACCTTGGCCAGCATGGCCGGGTATAAAGTCCCTGACAAACCCGCACGTGATGGGTGTGATATCAGTCCGATTTGGCGGGGTGCTCCGGGCGCCACATCGCCCCATGAAACCTTCTTCTATTACCTGGTCGACCGATTACAGGCCGCGCGCATGGGCCACTGGAAATTGCATTTAGGCCTGACAAAGGATCAGCGTCTCGATCCCAAGAAACACCAACTCTATAATCTGGCGAACGACCTGGGTGAAACCACGAATGTAGCAAAGGACCATCCTGATATTGTCCAAGAGATTCTAAACAGGATGCAGACCATACGAGAGGATATCGGCGACAAGATTCTTAACATCAAGGGCCAAAACGAACGCCCACCAGCCATCTCTGAACACCCCAAGCCATTAACAGAATTTGACCCCAATTACCCCTACATCGAGCCCAGCTATTTGCTAAATGAAGCAGGTTAACGAAGGGGCCCCTTAGATACCGAAAGCTTTTTGCATCTGCTTGCGCACCACGATGAGGCGTTTGAGATCACCCCCGCCCACTTCGGCTGTGGCCCAACCAGAGAAGCCAATATCGTCAATCGCCTTGCGCACGTCGCCCCATGGCAGGTCATCGTCCGGACCTGTGATGTCCACAAACTTGTTTTTGGCACGACTGAACCCCTTGACATCAAGCTTGACGCAACGGTGGCCGAATGTGCGAATCCACTCGCCCGGCTGCCCGTATTTCCAGTGGTTTCCGATATCATAATACATGCCCACCCATGGGCTGTTGAAACTGTCCACAAACTTGACAAAACGCTCTGCACCCTGTTCCGGTGGTGCATCGTGGTCGTACATCATGCGGTTCCAAACGTTCTCAACCAGGATCATCTGCCCAAGCGATGACGCCAATGGCAGGAGTGTCCGGATTTCCTTGCGTGCCCGTGTCTCGATCACGTCAGCAGGTCCATCGTCTCCCTTGCCCACGACAATCAGCACACCACTGCCACCGGCAGCATGAGACACGCGTATGCAATGCTCAATGTTTGCTCGCCCGTGATCGCGTTCGGCTTGCTTTGCACTGGTGAGCCGTTGCGACCAGTGTGCATGATTGATCGCATTGTGAACGAATACGCCGGACTCTCGAACGGCATCCCTGGCCTGAATCGGTGTATAGTCTCCGGCCTGATCAAAATCAACACCGTCAAAACCAGCCTCGCCAGCCAGACGAAGTCGATCCGTGGCTGATAGTGCCTTGCCATCGGCCTCTTTGGGAATCATACCGAGCTTGCACGACAACAACAATCGCTTGCCAGAGGGTGGAGTCACGATACATGAGTCCTTCGTCTCAGCAGCCACGGCTGTCCCCCCACAACTCAAGGTGGCCGCGACCGAACCGGCCCCCATGGCCAAAACATGGCGACGACTCAAAGAAGACCTTTTCTTGCCCATAGATTTAGTTCGCATAAGTACAGACCCAATGATTAAACAACAGCTTAGCGTTTCTCAGTCACAACGATGCCTTCCATCTCCACGAGTAATTCGGGGCGACATACGTCAGCAACAGCGTACACTGTGGGTAATTCACCGAGCCGGGATTCAACAATGGCTCGGACTTTGGCACAATCTTCCTGTTTCTTGATATAGACACGAACCAGGGCAAAATCTTTGAGCGTACCGCCATGTCCAGACATGCCATGTCGCTCAAAATTCTCCGGGGTAACCAGGGCCTCCATGTTGTCCAGTGTCTGACGAGTCTGCCCCTCAATATCCTCAAGGAAGCGGCTCTCCGAATCCGTAATGCTGGCCGTGCCGGAAATGAAGGTCAGTGCATACCCCTTTGTGGTCACTGCCATGGCACGGGAGAACTTGGGAGATCTGGGACTATAGCCCACCCCGTAATCGAACGCGGCTGTCTGCCCTGGATTTTCCAGTGGGACCAGAACAAGGTCTTTATCGTCGCTGCTGACAGCAATGCAGCTCATCACAATGTCCGCATAGGCTGGACAATGTATGAAATGTTTATCCGTTGATTTCGAACAGCACCCTTCAAGACAACCCTGTGTCGCACAGACTTCGGACACGTGGGTGCAATTGGTGCCAATGCCGGTGCTGGCAGGATAGACGAGATGTTTTATGTCGGCCGGGACCTTGTCAGCGATAAATCGCATGTCTTTGTAGAAATCGGCGCGCGCGCGATTAAGCTCCTTGTACCGTTGGGTGTCTCCCTCTGGTCCAACGATATCACCCAGATAAAGCCACGTGCGGAACACCTGGTCGTACTTAAAGCCCCCTCGGCCTAATACGTCTTGCATCCTTTGAAATGCATTGAGCGATCGCTCATACACGCCGGTGGCGTCGGTATTGGGAGTAATATGACCACAATAGGCCCAGGTAATGCCTTTGCAGCGTGTGATCACTAGATTCTCGGAATGTCGCTCTATCTCTACATCGCCCGAGGATTGACAGATTCCCAAAGCTTCAATAGACAACAATTTACCGTCACATAGCGGCTGGGCCACGTAGGTTGTGGCCGGCATATCTACCCCATAAAAATCCCTGATAACCTGACGGCATTCGTCCAATTCCTCACGTCCATTCATGAACACAGTCTGCTTGACAATAGCGCCCTGCGTGAATTTCTCTCGAATGACCGCTTCAATCGTGCTCAGTGCATCGTGAGCCTGCTCTTGCAGAGTAGTGCCTGTTCGGGGGATAGCGGTTGCCACAACATGTCGAACCTTGCTCAAATTGAATACAGAATAACCAATGCCTTCGGTGGAGCGTTTGCTAATCATACAGCGTTTCCTAATATCCCCGGAAAGTTTATCTTTGGGCGTCACTTGCAGACACTCGTGTCCGGATTCATGCCTCGTTCTGCGTGACGGCTTGCATTTGTTCAATTCCAATGGCATATGTGAACTCCCTGAATATTGACTTGGAGTCAATTCTATAGGAATATTGAGGAGGAAACAACTTCAAACTCCCTGCCAAGACCGGTCAATACCAACTTTATTGGTGAAAAATCGCTCGCACTATACCGATTGCCATGGCCAAGCGAATCAAAATTCTGGTGACCCACTTGAATGATCACCTCACATTTGCTGTCAAAATAAACGGTCTATGCCTGCAAAACAATATCAAATCGCCAGAAATCGGGGCTTTCACCTGCACAGAGTCTGGGCTGATTAGACCCGAAAAACCATGACCTTTCAGATAACGAACGGCTGTCTCCAATGAACCTACTTTGAACACAACATGTTTGATTTCCTTCACATAGGTTTGGGTCATTAATAATCACAAAGGTCCCCAGAGGCTTGGGTTGGATTCTTGTCCCCTCAGGCTGCCTGGTGCTCTGCTGAGGGAAGTCTTTTACCTGAATATGGCCCACTGAGCACGTCTGTTTTCCATTGATTGATCTGGGCTTCAAACATATAATCGAACCATGCATAATAAATCAAAAGCCCCATCAGTCACTCGCCAACGAACGGCCAAGCGTACATTTCGATCCTCCGTACAGTCTGCCAGCCAGATTCTGAAAAACATGTCAAGGCGATCGTTCCCTAAGACTTTCTTCACGCAGACAGCAGGCTGTGTCCTCCTGATGGCCAGTCTGCTTACAGGGCAAACGACTGAAACCAGGGAACCGCTTATGGCCTATGTGGGCACATTCAGTTCGCCGCTCAAGGACATGCCGGACACGCAAGTGGACTTACCTCCAGGAAATGGACGCGGCATTCATCTGTTCCAAGTGGATCGCACCACCGGGGCCATGACGCCCCATGGCGTGTATGCATTGGGAACGAGCCCGAGTTGCCTGGCACTAAATGCCGCAGGAACCCGGTTGTATTGCGCCAACGAAACCGACCGCGTGGGTGACAACAATGAAGGCACGATCAGCGCCTTTTCCATCAACCGTGCTGACGGACAGCTGACGCTGCTCAACACGGTCCGTTCCGGGGGTGCCGGCCCCACCTATGTGAGCCTACATCCCTCCGGACGATTCCTGCTGGTCGCCAATTATTTTGGCGGCTCCGTATCAGTACTGCCGATTCTTCCAAACGGCAACCTTGGTGTGGCCACAGACATCAAAACGGATGTGGGCACCTTGGGACCGACCAAACCCACACACGCCCCACCTGGGACCTTTGCCTTCAGCGGGCATGATCGAACCCATGCCCACATGATTCAAGCCGACCCCCAGGGGCACTTTGTACTCCATGTCGATCTCGGCCTGGACAAGATCTTCCTGTGGAAATTCGATGGCATAAAAGGCCTGCTCACGCCCAATGATCCTGAAGCCATTTCACTGCCACCGGGAGACGGGCCACGACATTTCTTTTTCCATCCGAACGAACGCTGGTTCTATTCCATCCAGGAGGAAGGCTCCAACATTGTCATGTTTGACTATGATGCCCAAGCAGGAAACCTGACGGCCCGACAAATGATCTCCACCCTGCCGCCCGGCTTTGCTGGCAGCAATTTCTGCTCCGAGATTTTGGTATCCAACGATGGCCGCTTCCTCTACGCAGGCAACCGTCTGCACGACAGCATCGCGATCTTCTCGATCAGCAACACGGGTACCTTAACCTACATGGGAGAGGAATGGACGCGCGGTAACTATCCACGCAGCTTCAATTTCGATCCCACGGGTCAGTTTCTTTACGCCTGCAATCAACGGGCCGACAATATCGCTGTATTCCGTGTGGATGACAAAACGGGGGCCCTGGTCTTTACCGGCCATTACGCGTCTGTGGGCAATCCTTCGCACATCGTGTTCCTTAATCTCGACAAACTCGATAAGACAGATTGAACCAGAACCCATGCTTCTTACCTCCCAGGGTGCAATGATAACCCGGGATCTGGTTGCCAGAATCTGGTTGAAGGAATTTGACCGTTACCCTATATTAGCTTCGGAAGATCTCAGCAGGACGAGATCAGTTATTAACAGGACTTTTGCAAAAAGCCCTGTGGTGTATAGTTTTTGGTTTTTAGTTTTTAGTAAAACGCGTTCTTTATACTGTAAACTGCCTACTGAAAACTGAAAACTTGAAGTTTGCAAAACTTCAGTTATTAATTGAATGGAGACCACGAGTGAGTTCTACAAGGAAAAAACCAGTGCACCCGTACCGATTGGCACTGGCAGGCGGATGGGGAGACCATAATTTTGTAAACTTCCTGGGCGATGGATATGTGGTTGTTGTGCAGATAAAACCCACAGTGCCCTTTCATGACAGATGCGGCATCTGCTCAAGCACGCGGGAGATCCTAGTGCAGAAGTACCCCAAGGGCATTCCCTCGCATTTAGACAGGTATCAGCTGGCCACAGACCTGTACTATTGCGAAAACGAACGAAAAGTGCCCATAGGCGGGTCCCAGGATGCATGGGGCTCAGTGTATCCCGGAATTAACCTCCTGCACTATGATTTCAGACATCACAACGGCGTGCTGCCCAAAAACGTCACGTCCATAGTATCTCAACGCACAGCAAAATGGTTTGAAAAAAACCTATGGATCGTGGAGTGCGTGGGGCCCCGTCCACAGGGGTATAATCCCTTTGATGCCGGTCGATTTGCCACCCAAAAGATTGTCAACCAGCTGGGACAATCCGGACAGGATTGTTTTACAGCCATCAAAAACCGGGATGTGTCAGCATTGGGTGCTTCGTTTAACCTATGCTCCACGGCCTGGAGAAAAATGTTGCCTGCCATTTTCGAGCATCCCACAATCAAGACACCAGTGATGAAACAACTGCGTTATTACCAACGCAACTACGCGGGTGCCATGCCATCCGGCTGCGGCGTGGGGTACATTTTCGTGGCATCCTCCGAACCCGTGGAAGGCGGATTTCAAGTGAAGGTCAATTTAGATTAGGAAAAACGCATGTTAGATGACTGTTGTTATGCCGTGGTCATGGCTGGAGGTTCTGGAACGCGTCTCTGGCCATTAAGCAGAAAGAAAAAGCCGAAACATTTGTTAAAGCTCTTTGATGATAAATGTCTGATTGAACTGACCATCAACAAGCTCAAGGATCATATTCCAAACAACCGCATTCTGGTCCTGACAAGTGCCAACTACAGAGAACTGGCCCAAGAGACACTTGCGCACATACCCTCTGAAAACTTTATCTACGAGCCCTGTGTGCGCGACACGGCCAGTGCGATCGGGCTGGCAGCCACGATCCTCAAACAAAGAAACAAAGCAGCCACCATGATCATGCTGACTGCAGACCAGATCATTGAACCTGCACATGAGTTCAACACGGCTATCACCCACGCGACAATCTTCCTGGAGTCCTACCCCGACCGGCTGATCGCATTTGGCGTAAAGGCAGCCTCTGCAAACCCCCTGGTGGGCTGGCAGAAGTTGGGCGAGGCTGTGGACTTTCCGAGCTGTCAGGTCAGAGAGATCGCAGAATTTACAGAAAAGCCGGACCTGGACACAGCACAAGTGTATTTGGAAGCCGGAAA
Organism: uncultured Pirellulales bacterium; assembly: GCA_964494325.1. Taxonomy (GTDB): domain Bacteria; phylum Planctomycetota; class Phycisphaerae; order Sedimentisphaerales; family Anaerobacaceae; genus JAIPFM01. Next base: position 24,809 of record CAZBTJ010000046.1, on the reverse strand, counting down.
CTACTGCTGGAATTCCGGACAATTTGCCTGGAAAGCCGAGACCATCCTGAATGAAATTGCGACGCACTTACCGGAAGCCCCCCCACTGCTCAAACAGATCGGCGAGGCCTGGAACACCCCATCACGTGACAGCATTTTGAACGATCTCTTTCCCAAGATGCCCACGGGGTCCATTGACTACAAAATCATGCAAAAGACCCACAAGGCCTGCAGCCTCTTTCTTCCCTGCACATGGGAGGACATGGGAACCCATGTCGCTCTGGCTGATAAAATCGGCATAAAACAAGAGGGCAATATCGTGTCCGGTAAGGCCATTGTCACAGGTACTGGAAACCAGATTCTCAACAATACAGATTTCTCCGTGGTCGTGGCACATGATAACTTGACTGTGGTAGTCTCAGACAATACCCTGTATATTGGAGATGCCAATACAGATATGAAGGCCCTGGTGGAATGCGTGGGCAAAAAGGCTCCTGAGATACTGTGACACATGGGTAGGCCAAATGGCGGCAATTGAATAAGGAGACAAGGCACGTGAAAAAACTAACACTCTTGTTATTCACGACAGTCGTCTGTGCCATACAGTGCCTGGCTGCAGAACAGCCCAACATCCTCTTCATCGAAATTGACGACCTGAATTATAAATACTCAAGCCTTGCTGAGAAAACCCTGGTGGAAACACCTGCGATGGACAGCCTTGCAAGATCAGGCACCTATTTCAGAAATGCCGTGTGCCAGGGCATGATGTGCGGCCCCTCCAGGAATTCCTTGATCTCCGGCCTGTATCCACACAGCATGGGCTTCTATCGTAACGGACAGTTCAATGCGTTCCCGGCCAACACATGGATGTTTCCGCAGGCCCTGCAAAAGTCTGGTTACACCACAGCCTACATTGGTAAAAGCCATATCAAAGCCCTAAAGGGAACCAAGGGTATGGGAGCGGAAATGGGCTTTGACCACGCGAAATATACCGCAGGACGCGCCGTTCTACTCTCAAGGGCGAGAAAGGGCCAGAATGCAAAAGACTGGTATTTCGACTATCTAAAGGAAGCGAAGCTATACGACACGTTCCTTGAGGATGATCGAAAGAAGAGATACTCCACACTACCGGAAGATGCCTACCTGGATGGATTCTTCACAAAAGCCTCCATGGATTTCCTTGATGGATACGAGAAAGAAAAACCATTCTTTCTGTGGATCAACTATTCCCTTCCCCACGGGCCACACGATGTGAACAAAAGATATCATACCTTCTCACCGAACGACATGCCGGGCATCCAAAAGGCCAGTTTTACACCACCCCCAAAACTGATCAAGGATACCAGGCCCGCCAAATCCACCATGAAAAAAACACAGGCCGAATATTGCGGCGCCATTACTTTTCTCGATCGCCAGATCGGACGAATCTTGGAAAATCTAAGAGAAAATGAAAAGCTCGACAATACGGTAGTGGTTCTCTTCTCCGATCATGGCATCATGATGGGCGATCACGAGCTTATTCATAAAGGCACCCTCTTCAGGCAGATCACCACGCCCACACTGTTGATTTCCTGGCCAAAGGGTTTCAAACAGGGCAAGGTGGTAAAGCACCCTGTTGAATTGATGGATCTCATCCCAACCGCACTCGACCTGGCTGACGCATTAAAATGGGATACACGTCCCATCAAGGCTGGGGAAAGCCTGCTGCCCTTTTTGACTGGCGAAGGAAAGTTCGAACGCAAACTGGCGTTTGGTGAAGTGGAAAGCTATGTGGCCGTTGTGGATGGGCACTACCGACTCATCCGCGGCGAGGGTCACGATTTGCTATTTGATGACATCAATGATCCAGACAATCTGATCAACATTGCAGAGCAGCATCCGACACGGGTGGCCCAACTCACAACAGCCATTGACCAATGGCTGAAAACAACCGGCCCTGTACGTCCAGCGGGCTTCTACAAAGCGAACTGACAGGACTTTTGTGAAGTGCCCTGTGTGTATAGTTTTCAGTGTTCAGTGTTCAGCTTTTAGAAGAATGCGTTTTTCATACTGTATACTGCCTACTGAAAACCTGAAGTTTGCAAAACTTCAGTTAGAACGTACCTATCGAGCAAATCCCTAATATACATCTGCTGCATATCCAGCAATTAGCCTTAGCATTCTCCAACCCAAAAAGGTAAGATAATGCACATGCCGATAAGTAGATCGGCTATTTTATTATCTGTACATTGCCATAACCTGTTCAGGAGATGCAAATATGAATAAGAATTCCAGTCTGCCCTCATTGAAAGACTGTTGGGCGATACTTTTCATGGTCATCATTTTAATCGGCGCCATGGCCCACGCAGATGTCACTGTGAGTCAATCAGGCAATCGTGTCATCCTGGAAAATGATCATGTCAGATTTAGCTATGACCTGTCAAAAGGGCAATACAGAGCCATCGACAAAAGGGACAATCTGGCATGTATCAAAGACGGTATCTTTCAGATTAATGATCTCACATCGAATCTTCCGACGCTTGAGCATAGCTGGCAAAGCAGAACCGTGGCAGATGAACTGGGGCGCGGCAAGTCAATCACCATCAAAAGTGTCACTGCGAATCAAGGGACTCTTCTGTTTGAGATCACTCTGTACGATGGTAGACCCTGTATCGTCTTTGCAGGGGGCATCGAGAATTTAACAGACCAACCTATTCAACTCAAACAGATCAAACCTCTCGCGCAAGGCACGCTTTTTGACGGCTTTGATATGAAACAGAACTTTCGTCTCCTGGATGGTAATGGTGGAGGCGAACCTCTGGAATGGGGCGTCAAAAAATACACAGCTGTACAGTTGGGCAATTATGCCTATTCACGAAACAACATATTGATGACCTTCGGTCAAGATCAGACACGCCGCTCCATTGTTTTGGGCGGATTGACCTATCATGATTTTGAAAAATTCGCACTCATCTATCAGCCCAGGAAACTCGAATTGACCACGGGCCCGGATGGTGCCAGATCCCTGGCCTGCTATCTAAATCTTCCTGATGAAAAAAAAGACACTGCCCCCAGCGGAGAATCCCTGCGCCTGACGAAAGAGGTCAAGCCACGCAGCTTCAGCTACAAGGCATTATGGGGGGAAGAGATTGCATCCGCTTCGATGGGCAACAAGAGTGTCTTGCTCGAAGCCGCTGGACTGGATAAGGAGTGCCAATACCACCTTGGCTTTTCATGGTGGCACACAGACAAGGAAGACAGGGTTCAATCCGTCTTTATCGATAGTGGTGAAGGCACAAAGAAACATGTCCTGATTCAAGGCCAGACTGTGCCCATGTGGCACCACAAAAAAAAGACCGATCCCCAACAGGTCGAACTGCTGATTCCAGCCAAGACATATGCTTCCGGCAAGATCAGAATCATGTTTGAGAGCATGACAGACGATGTTCCGGCCGTTGTCAACGAGGTATGGCTGCGGAAAGGACCTACCCCCCTTCTGCCAAAGCAATTAACATCCTTCAATGAGACACCCAGACCGCGTCACACCATGACAGGGCAACTCTACGCCGAGGATCCCGTGGGCAAGCGCGTTGACCCGGGAATGCGTTACCTGCCTGATGATCGTTTCTACGTGGATTTTGTCACGGACAATCCCTTCACAAATCTCGAGCAATACGGACTGGGGATCAAACTGGCTCAAAAAATAAACTTGAACATATACGATTTTCCGACAGTTTGCTTGTGGTATGCCAACCATGGCGGCTATGGCGGAGGCAAGGCAACCAATGACACGGTCGGCGCCGTGGCGGAAATGGACGAGATCATCAAGTCAGGCTTTCTCAAGTATTCTCGAGCCGCAGTACGACTCGTGCCCGACTGCTACAGCAAAAACAATCAACAGGGCTGGTGGGATGATGAGCATTTCCAGAAGTACGGCAGCACAAACCTGGGTGATTTTGAGGGCGGCACGTACAAGGCACCTTACGAAACCTCGGAGAAATGGGGTAAGGCCGTGACTCAACGGGGCGGTATCCCGCTGACCTATTGCCAGACCGGCTTTCGATCAGAAGATTACGCCCACCAATTCCCTGAGCATATGCTTTTCAACAACAGTACCGCGTGGATGCGTGATTCCTACAAGCGCCCCCTGGACGACAACGAATTCTGGGGAAACGCCTGGCTAAAGAGCTTTCGCGTGTGGAGCTATGACTATACAGATTCGGCATTTGTCAAACATATGCAACAGGTCTACGCCAGTTACAAATCGGGCGGTATCAAGGGATTGATGTTCGATTATCCAGCTCGCGGCTGGGCTGCCGGTGGCGGCATGGAAGACAAATACGCCACCACAGCCAGGGCCTACCGCGATATTTTCAGGCTTGCCAACGAAGGACTGGGCGAGCCATGTTATGTCCACGAACGCAACATGGAACGCGGCTCGGATATCACCCTGGGGCTTGTGGCCTCTCAAAGAACTGAAAATGATACGGACCGTGTGTCCCCACAGGTCATTACCCGGTGTGGCCTTCGATGGTACAAAAACCGCGTCGTGGTCAATTACGACACAGATTCCAAAAACATCTATCGTCTCAGAGACAATCGTGACGCCGTGCGCAGTCTCCTCACCATGTCATATGTCACCACGGGACGACTCCTTCTGGCCAACAGCTTCACTCAGTTGTCACCGGACATTATTCATGATCTCACTCGCATTTACCCCTTCCACAGCACGCCAAAATCGCACCGTCCGGTAGATGCATTCACACAGAAATACCCCAGAGTCTATGACTTTGAAGTCTCTCCGACCTGGCATCAATTGATCTTCTTCAATAGTCACGACAAGGACAGTATGCCCATTGATGTCACACTGGCTGGCAGTACCGCAGAAGGCACCCTGGGGTTGAATCCAGACGAGGACTATTATGTCTATGATTTCTGGAACGATAGCTTCGTCGGCAAAATCCATGGAAGCCACAAACTCGCCCAGCAGCTGCGACCGGGTGAAGTACGCATGATGTCCATCCACGAGGTATGCTCACATCCCCAGTTTATCTCCACAAACAGACACATCATGCAGGGCTATCTTGATCTCAAAGACGTAACGTGGCAATCCGATCAAAACATCTTGAACGGTCTCAGTCAGGTCGTGGGCGGCGATCCCTATGTGGTCACCATCGCAGCCAATGGGTATCTCCCAGACCATGTCAAGACGGATGATTCAGAGGTCAAACTGGCTATTAAAGAGGCAAAGAACGGACTGATAGAACTAATGATCACAGCACAGAAAAATGCCCTTGTCTCATGGCAGATTCATTTCAAGGCCCATGACAATGACAAACTCAATTGAGTGTATAGCAGTCATAAAAACAGAAACGATTCCTGTTAATCTATGATTGGTTTCGCTGGCTTAATAGGTCTGTTGCTGAACCAACATGATCGCTAAATAGAAAAAAAGTAGGTGAACGTATGAACGCACGGATTGTAGTATGGAAACGCTCCCTGAACCCGTGAACCCGGACGTGGTGATCCGAGAGATCCCTGGACGCAAGATCGACGAAGAGGCAGTTGCTTATCATTTGCATGGACACATGGCAGGTATGAGAGGTACGTATACACTGACTACGAAAGTAGGTCTTTTTACTTAATGGTTATCTCCATAGAATTCATGAACAATATCTCACTGCAACAACGGCAAAACAAGCTCTCCCTGGCTTTGCTTTTCAAGATCGTGGTACGCGCCGTAAAAGGTACTATTGCAATCGAGCCACAAGGTGATCCTATGTAGTTCCTGGTCCGACAGTTTGAGCTCATAATGCCCTGCGCTTAGCATGGCATAAAGCTCAGACGCATAGGCACCCACCTGCCCTGGGGTAGAATAGCTGGTTTTGTTTTTAGAGATGGCACCATTGCCACCCATTTTATACCACGCAAATTTGGCCAGCGTGTGATAGGTGCCGGTCCAGCCATGTTTTCGGAGGTCCGTTATCAATGGGGGTGCCTTTTCGTCCTGCGCATGGCATTCAGCACATTTGGCGTTCACCACAGGTTGTACCAGTCGGGCAAACGAGAGCGGCCAGCTTCCTGATACATCCGGTTAAATAGTTGAGGGGGGGCGTTTCAATGCGATGGGCAAAGCATTCATCTTTGTACTGCCGGAAAAGTGCTTGGCTTCATGGCAGCCCTGGCAGATCAGTTTTTCTCCGCGGTGTACATAGGTTAACGATCGCATCGTCTGCACGGCCATGCCTTTTTGATCCAACGCCTGAAAGTAAATAGGCAAACCCACAGGGGCCACAAAATAAGCGGATCCGTCTTTTTCCACAGGTACTGTACCAAGCACCCCGCGTGCCAGAGACTGATCACCCACACCAATATTGGGGATGGCGGCTTGACGTGTGGTCTTGGGGAACAATTGCACCACTCTCAACGCCTTGATTTCAGTCCCATCCGGCCAGGGCAAATCGGAATCGTATATATTCATCACTGAAATGATTGCAGCCGATTCATCTGGGTTTTTCCTACTGTCCGCCAGTGCCTGCGTTGTCTGATTGGGAATGATCGGCGGTCGTTGCCGTTTTGCCACCGGAATTGGATCGAGGCAGGGGACGGATTTGTCACGGTACAGCAAGATGCGGTTACCGAAACTGTCCAGCAGTGTCAGACCATAGTTTGTTTGTTTGGGATCAAAAACGCAGAGATAAAAAAGGTCGCTCAACGGCCACGGCGAGCCATACACTTCACCTTGTGGCGAGTGCTTACCCTTTGCATGAGGAATACCTGGCGACATTTCCGACTCAGGAAAATGAGCGTCCGGGGTAATCCGTTTGAGTTGGGCCATGGCCCGGTCGTCCTGTATCTGATGATCAATCAGGACCAGTGAACCATACGCCTGACCATGATGCGGTGCGGAAACAGCGATAAACTTATTGGAACCGGGAATAGCACGCGGCAACATTTCCATCCAGGGCCGACTCTCTCTAATGGCTGGATAGTTACCGTGGGAGCTTCTCGGATCGCGTCCGTCTGGATAACAGAACCAGATCTGCCGCTCCCGCAAATTACCCATAGATTCTGCTGACCAATCAAAAAAATTACCTGTCTGTTTCTATAACATCAAACCCAATCAAGATGGCTAAATCTTTAATTTTCTCTCGAAGGTCACCAAGAGTTGCTATTCTATGAATTCCGTATTCATCAGGAGATTGGTGCTCTTGTACTGCTTTTATGTTGTCCACTTTAGCTATTACTTTTGTTCTACATGCTATAAGATCTAAGTGTTTATATAACCTGTCCGCATCTACAGTTTTGCCTGTGAAAACTCCTATTTTATTATTAAGCACATTAAACATCCAATAAGTAACTGGTTCACCGACAGGCCATTTTACATCTAATCCAGTAGCTGAGCCAGGTTTTTTTGTATCTCTGACAGGACTTTGTGCATGACTCTTAATAATATAAGGAACTCTTCTTTCATCTCCATAAGGATTAATTGGTGCACCACAATGTGTAAGGATAGCTGTTGAGTTGTATCTATCTATCATGAGATCACCAAGCATAGATGGTTTACCAGTCAGAAAATATCCCACAATTTCAGTAACCGTCATATTTATATGATCTTGACAAGTAGCCTGGATTCCTCTCGTCTTAAAACCACACTCTAAACCTAATCCAGGGAAAAATCTATCTTTTACATCTCCACTTCCGGTAAGCGACCTCATAACAGTTGACACTGCGGTGCAATTATATTTCTCTCTTAAGGCATCGAAAGCAAGATATGCTCTGGCATTTTTTATTATCTCTGATTTTGCAGCTATTACTTTTTGAGCTCCTTCGATCCATTTTTCTGCGATTTTTTCTGCTTCCTTTGTGTTCGTTTCTTTGTAAGCCGCATAAAATTCTTCAGGATTGACTGTCACAATTTCTATTCCAAGTTTCTCCTTTAATGTACGTGCATAGCGCTCATTATGATCTTTAGGCCAATATTTTTGGTTATCATGCCCATGGTAATTATCGATGGAAAAATAAGGTCTTGGAGACACTCTCAGTATTCTGGATTCCTTTAATTTTTTTATGGTTTGGATTAATTTAATTTTATACACCAAGTCTTCAAACATACCTTCAGCCGAGGCAGTGATATTTCCTCTGTCTAACTCAGCGGGTAAGATTTTTCCGTTTTTGTAGTCAGGACCTCCCAAAAATATACTATTTTCCTCTTTTCCTGTAGCATATAGTTTATAAGGCGTATGCAACGAGCTGAAAAGGTTATACACAACTATTGTAGGTAGTCCAGTGAAGGCTAATCTGTATTCACCATGTATGTCACCAATAAGAAGTACTCCATCTATGTTTTCTTTTGAACTTTCTAATTCACTATAAACTTTTTTAATAGAAATATTAGAATTTGCCATGTCTTTTGCAATGAAATCTATTCCATTACATTTGTTTCGAAGTTTATTCAAAAGCTTTTTATTTGTTGTAAAATTTTTTGATTCTAGGAGTTTATTGCCGCCTCCCAAGTAAGTTCCTTGATCAAAAAATATCGTATATATTTTTGTATTTTTACTTCCATCTTTTTGAGTCATGCCGTAACCCACAGTATTTGATATTAGGAGTACAAACACAAGAAGAGCAGAATACAAAGCTATTTTTTTCATAATTAAATCCTTTCTATTAATTGGGTAAGGCCTGTGCCATCGATCTGTATTTTAAAGATGTGATAGGTTGACTCCACATTCCAGTATGACTTTATACCCTGTTCATCAAATAAATCCTGACACGTCCATTTGCCGCCGGTGTCTCCGGAGTAAGGGGAATCTGCTGCCTGCGCTTCGGTCCACGCGAAATAAATGGTCCGTGCATCATAGTCTAGTTCCAGACTGATGAACGATCCCTTGTCGAGATGTCGGCCTTTAAGACGTCCATGGCTGACTCTGGCGTCTGCCAAAAGATTACGCACCCTCGGCGAGTTGCTAAAAAGACCGTCCACAACATAGATTCCGCCGCCGGGCTTGGCATGAAAACCAAAGTATTGATCGCACATATGGTTATAGCGGGCTTTGTGGTGAGTGAGAAAAATGAGGGAATCAAAGTCGAGCAAAGGATTTTTAAATGCAATGCGACGACGTAAGGTGATAAGTTGAGAAAACAACATGCGTCTCTGCGTCTTCTCTTGGACAGACGTATTTTCTGCACGGTGACCAAGACGCATTAGCGTCTCTTGTTCACGAGTCAGGACAGGAGCATTGCTCCGAGTTCTTAAATACGTCAGCAGCGTCTCAGTCCTCCGTAAGAGAACATCAAGAGGATCTTTGTCAGAAGAAAAGATAAGAAACTGTGGGTTAAGCGATTGTTCGGCTAGACAGGAAGGTACTTCCTGTTGTTGATAAGCGTAGATCTGCTTCTCTATGTAGGCATATTCAATATCTGCTTCTTGTTTTACGAGATCGGCGATGTCCAGGCTGCTTTTTTGACTACCGCTGCCAACTGACACCATACAAAACCACATCAGCATCAAGATTGTTCTTTCAATGGGCTGTTTATTTTTATTCATTCGATTGCCTTACACTGACATTGATCGCTCATTCCAGCCCCTTGATTGGCCACAATTGCCCCAACCCACAATCCTGACGCAGAAACTCATTTGTTGGCGGGCTTTCTTTCGTATACACATAGTAATCCAATAAACCAAGATTTATTAAACCAAAAATTGGTTTAAATTTGACGCCACCGACAAAAATAATCTCAAGTTACCACAGGTAACTTAGAAAATCGTATGAGGTTTTGGCTGAACCTGCGTAAGTGTGCCATATCAACCCTTATTCGCTGAATTGAACATGATATGTGCAAATTAAGTAGGAAACATGTGGTTTTAATGGCACTATAGGCCCTTTGGTGGACGATTTTGCGCATCTTATCGCAGACTGATGCTCTCAGTATGTCCCAACCTGCTACTTTTAGCGCAAGGTAGTAAAACTGTCAACACTTTCTCTGAGAAAGTGTCTGTCCCTTACTATACTTCCCATAGCAATACTCATACGCGCAAATAGAATTTTCTGTTGGTCATCTGGCTGAGTCAAAAAAAAAGGCGACCCATACCTTAGTATGGGACGCTCGAAGGAGAACTTACAAATTCCTGACGTGCGGCATTGAACCTGTCAGGATTTTGTAAGTATTGTCATTTTCTTAGAACGGTTTGTCAATGGGTTCCGTCCAGCCGGCCAGCCAGAGGATTTCTTCTGTTGACAAGGCACGATCATAAACTGCCACATCGTCAATCAAACCGCTAAAGAATTTAAAGAGGCTCGCGTTGCTGTTATCCGTAATCGCGCCGATGTACCCATTATGCTGTGCAGTACCAGAAAGGTCATAGGTCTCGGCCACAGAAGCTGTGGCTTGCAGTTCTCCATCAATATATATTTGCAGGGAAGTGCCTTCTCTTTGACCCACCACAAAATGCCATTGATCATCATTTGTTACACTTGAGGAGTTGACCAGAACTTTCTTGGCATTGTCATCGCAAACCAAAGTAACACGGCCCTCATTGCCCTCACTCATGACCAAGGCATAACGGTGACCACCACCATTGTCTCCGCCTTTTGCAAAAATCGCGCCTCGATTGGTGGCACCGGTCATGCGGGTCTTAAACCAGGCCGTGACACTCCAATCGACAGTACTGAAATCAAGGGCAGCCGGATTGCCAAGGTCAACATAGCCTAAATCGAATTGAACGGCAGTACCACCCTTGGGCCGGCCAGAACTCACCACTTGACCATCCACAATAGCACCATTTAATCCATCACCGGAACTGTCGTTGGCATTGCCCTCAAAGGCATACTGAGCCACGATATTGTCGCTTCCCGGATCCACCGGGGTGACCACGACACCCGCTGCCCGGTGCAGTGTGATGTCGTCAATCAACAACATGCCTGAGGCACCTGCACCCTCCGCACCGATCGCCAGCTCTGTGACACTCTGGACATCCATGGAGGTCAGATCGATGTTGAAGGCAAGCCATCCACCCAACGCGAGGTTGCCCGGATCACGGGGATACGTGACCTTGACCCCGTTGATCTTGACATAGAGTGTGCCGGTATTGCCTGCCGTACCTACGAAGGGAATGGACAGGGTCTCGGCACCACCCACAGTCCAGTCCTGGGGCACCGCAAAGGTTCGCTGCGTTTCGGAGGCCACATTGCCTGAATTGCTGTAGTAGAACGGCATAGACTGATCACTACCCGCAATTGTGTTAGCAGTCTCCATGATATCGCCATTATAGTGAGCACTGGCCACGCTCCAGATGTCGTGACCGATAGCGACACCTGTACCATTGCCGCCGTATCCTGCAGGGAAGAACTCATCGGCTGAATAGCCAATGCCATCCAGCCAGGTCTGGAAAGGACGATCGGGACTATTGTTATTGTAACCCTCAAAATCATCCACAATCAATGCCTCAGGCGTGCTCAAACTCCACACAGGACCTGTCCACACAGACGGAACCTCAGCCTCATTGACTTCATCCACTCGCCAGTAATAGGTCTGACCCAGTTCAATATCAAAGGCACTGAGGTTTATACTGTTGGTATTGGACATGGCAGAAGCGGCAATACCATCAGCCACTTCATTGGGATCTGTACTGACATAGACCGTACTTTGAGTTGCTTCACGACCTGCACGCCAGGACACAACAGCGTCAGGAAGCACATCCACTGAACCGGACTCAGGCTCGGGTGTGCGAGCTGCTGTAGGAATTGCACTGAATTGAACTTCACTAAGGCTGTAGGACACCAAGATGCCGCCCCAGTTGCTTTGAATGTTTAAACGAACCATCTTGGCTGCCACACCACCAAAGTCAATTTCATCCGGCTGATTATAGGTTGGCAAACCTGGTGCCCGACTAAATTCATTTACATCTTCAAAAACATCCCAGGTTTCTCCATCCAAAGAAGTCTCAATCAAAACTTCCTTAATGCCATAGCCAATAGGGCCTTCAGCAGAACCGTTGGAGTTCCAGACAGTCATAATATCCAGCTTTTTCACACCGTCAAATTCGTATTGAATCCACGGGGCCGCGTCATTCATGGCCGTAAACCACATATTCTCTGTTGTGATGTCATGCATGTCATTGGCATCAAGGCCCGAACCATCGAGCGTTTTTTCTGGCAGTGAAAATTCACCAAAAGAGCTGGAGGCCGTAGCCGTGACAGATTCAACAGGAATCGAGTATGGCTCAACTGTAAAACTCCAGACACTGCCTTTGAACACCGTGTTATCCGGTGCCCCATTGACTTCGTCTACGCGCCAGTAATAGGTCTGATCATAGTCGAAAATGCCAACATCCAAAGAGTTGACGTCTTGGCCCTGACTGGCCAACGTGCCTACAGCACCGTCGTTGACATCATCGAATACTGTGCCCAAGTACACATCGTGTGTCACGGCAAAATCTCCCGCACACCAGGTTAAGACAGCATCACGCGGCACATCCACTGAGTCGCCATTGGGACTCGGAGAAGAGGCTAGTTCATCACCCCCACCCAACATAACGATCTGAATTTCTTCCGCAGTCAACGCGGCATCAAAGATACGCACCTCGTCAATCAATCCATTCCAGCCGTTGTTAGTATCCTTACCGCCTTTACCAATGATCAACGTCGTACACTCTGAAATCGTGCCCGTATTGTTCGGATTAGCACGACCAGCAACGTCATCCTCCTTACCATTGATGTATAATCGGATTTCCCCACCGCTTTCCCAAGTCATAGCCACATGCTGCCATTCTGTGGTCTGCACATTGCTGGAACTCTCAATGTCCTGAGCACCATCGGTAGCTTGGATACCCATCTTGATAACATTGGTGCCACCAAAATTCCATCCACCTTTATCATAACGTATGGTAAACACACGATCTTGTTCAGCTGGGGGTACACCTGTTAGAAACCCTCTGTCACTGTCAATTTCGTTAGACTTGATCCAGATCGCCACAGTCGTAGCTTCCAAGCCATTGAGATAGTCTCCGGCATCAGCATCTTCAACCGTGGTGCCACCCTCAAAGGACAAGGCAAAACCTTTTTCGTTATACCCTCCGGCTTCCCACTCAGCACCGTTGATCACACCGTCATGGCCATTTCCAGATTTATCGAGCACAGCATCCCCAACTCCTTCATTAAATTGCCAAATTAAGATTGGATCGGCAATGACCACCTGTCCCAATAACAACGCAATACATGACACATACATTACCTTCTTACACATCTTCTTACCTCCATTTCAAATCCATAACAAACTTGATTGATTATCTTTCATCTTAAAGATCACGTTAAACAACCTTGAATCTATGGTAGTACTACCCAGTGTTACTTAACCCGGGTTTTGCCAGGATAATGTTGATCCAGCCAAGTGACATCTTCATTAAGAGGATTGAATTTTTGTAGCCTCCCGAAACCGAGGGAGGCCGCCTCGGTTCGACTGCGAAAGAATGTAATGGTACGTTTGTCTGTCCATTTCTTCCGTTCTGCATGCCCATCCATAAAACTGAAGGTGGATGCGTCGGAATGGAAGATACCCAAAGGATCCCACAAAGAACCCTCGCCCGGGCTGAAAGACCATCCAGAACTGTGGTTTTGCGCCAAACCGTCATAGATTTCTTCGACAAAGAGCATCTTCATGCTGGGATTCTTGAACTGGGTCAGTGACTTTGGATCCCCAGGTTCGGTGGCACGCATGTAATCCGTAAGCACGTAACTGCGGTACATGGCATACTGTAATTGATTGCCTAAGCTAGTACCCTGGCGGGCACGATTATCACCTGGGCAATGATACGCCCCTTCATCCTTGATATACGTAAAAAGAACGCCTTCGACCAAGCCATTGAGCCGCTGCTGGAGTGTCACATCGCCTGTGGGCATTGGAACAATCTGCTTGCCGGCATAGTCCAGGGGGGCCAGAGCCCATGGTGGTATCTTGTTCCTTGGTCCTGTAAAGACATAACCGCCACAGACCCTATTGTCATTTTCATCTGTATACATGATATAGGCCTGGGAAAGACTCCTCTGATTGGCCAGGCAGGCAATCCCTCTGGCCTGAGCACGAACACGACTCAGTGCAGGCATTAAGATTCCCATCAAGACCGCAATAATCGCAATGACCACCAGTAATTCAATTAAGGTAAAGCCCTTCTTCATGTTGCTTCTCCTTTGCTTGATAAATGTAGGTCAACATGGTAGGATTGGATGAGCTTGGGGCTGCGCATCATATACGCACCCCAGCGAATCCTGGGTGACCCGATACATTGCCGCCAAGCATGCTACCGGCTTGCCTAGTTTTTCGTCTACCTTCGACCTACAATTTTTCTTGCTGTTTACTCTCCTGCTTTATCGGTAACAACTTCAGAGCTGGTTCTGCAAACATAGTCCAATCCGTCCCCATACCATCGTCCCCTTCCGTGGTCATCAAGGTCAGAAATCGATCCTGATCTGTTAACGCCACAGAAGCGAACGCACTGCCCTGAGAAGAGGCCATAGTTTTGGTGACATGGACCACGCCATCCACCAAAATCCAGAAATCAGCTCTACTTTTTTTTCCGCTCTTTTCCCAAGCTGTCTCGGATACACCATACAAGGTAGTGAACATATCGAGTTTTAGGCCGGAAATCGTAGCTCGAATTTCATCTAAATCAAACGTAATGCCCTGATTCGCCCGCATGGCAATGCATCGCTGAGGACCATACGCCTGACCGTTCAATGTCAATTCATGACGCACGTTCAAAACACCATTTTCCGTATAGGCATGCCAGCCACCATTGAAGATTCTCAATCCAGTTAGTATGGCCCCTGATGTTTTCGGACATCCAGCATATTTTAAACTACTGGAACTGATTTGAATGGGCCCGGCACGTCCATCCGGAACAAACACACCATCGATCATGGGTAATTCCGGCACCGCAACATAACCAATTATATCCGGTTTATAATCAAGGCTGATCGTTTTAACGTCGATAATGACGCCGGTAGTGGTGTCAATCCCACGATCATTGATGCCCGTACCAAAACCATTGCCCCCCCCTACGACATCCGCCAGACTCAGTCGTTTACCGGCAATAGCAAACCCAGGCTTCTCCGGCATCTCCCGCATAATCTGATGCGCACGATAGACTGCAAGAACAACCTTGCCCGCTTGATTCACAGTACCAGCTTGCCCTTTAACCAAATGCATTGATGTAGCAAAACGGGCCGGATCTGAACCACTACGTAGATCAACGGCGCCTTTGTAGACCTGTGTTTCCAGTGTGTGATTCTGGCGAACGATGACGCCAAATTCTGTACCAATGTCAACCACCACTCCTGTGAGAGTACGAACAATAAAACCACCATATCCTTCAGACGCAGTCACCGCCACTGATCCACCTTCTAAATACATTTGCTCAGGATTTTCCAATATAATATTGCAGGGTGCCTGTAAAAGCACTTCAGCACCTTTGTCAAAAGCTATCAGTACTAATCCTTGCTTCAAAAATAAAGGCACTGCTCTCAATCGTGTACCCGTATCCGTTGACAGATCATTCTGATCCCAGATCGCCTCGCTGGACGTTACTATTTCTGCGACCAGAGGCTGTTCTATGAGTGTCGGCTGATTAGCCCACTCGGGGGATTCAGATATGGGTCTCGGTGCCAACCAGACAAAGAGTGCAATCGCCACCAGCGCTGCCAATGAGCTGATGCCGACAATCAATTGACGACGTCGAGCGCGATATGCTTTATATTGAAGTTCTGCCAAAACACGTTCTTGCTCTCTCTTGTTCTTTTTGAGCGATTCCTCAGCAAACTGCTTGATCGCATCTTTCTGGGCATTGAGTTTCCATGGCGTCTCCTGCATGGTGTGCTCGGGAGTTGCATGATCGACCCGCTCTTTAATCTTTTGCCCACTGGCATCCAATGCCTTGCCAGGCCCTGGGGTAGGCTCCAAGTACAAATCCAACAGCTCAGATTGGACTCCTTCCTCGTAAAACAGCCCCATATAGATGGCTAAGTATCTCACATAGAAATCACAAGCCGTTTCATTCGTTGCAATCTCGGAATCAAGTCGGGCCCACTGCTCTGGGGTAATCGTTCCCTCCAAAGACCGATCAATCCACTCAGCAAATTCTTCAGGGATAGGACATTTGTCGCTCATGCCGGTTCCCCCTGATTGTGTGTGCGCTGGATACACCGCATCAAAAGATGATTAATCCGGGCAAAACGTTTGTACACGGCCTGCACGGACCGATTTAAGTCTGCAGCAATGTCTTTGACTGAGAATTCTCTCTCAAAACGCATTTGCACCAGCTTATAATCCTGAAGCACCAGCTTTTTCACACAATTGTGTAAGGCCTGCATGTGGTCATCGTCAATGTGACTGGAAAATACCTCAGACTTGCGTTCAATCGCAGCCAAGGCCTCCGAGGAAAATTTAAGCTGACGCCTGGATTTTTGCCAATACTCTTGCAGAATCTTATACCGGGCGATCTGAATCGCCCACGCCAGAAAGTTTGAGCCCGATTCAAACTCTCCGAACTTGGACCACATCACCAACACCGTTTCCTGGAACAGATCCTGAGAATCATCCCGGTTCGGCACTCGCCCCAGGATATACGCATGTATCTGCCGTTGACAAGAGATCATCAGACGCAGAAACTCATCTGTTTGAGGGCTTTCTTCCATACTCTAGTAATCCAAGAAACCAAGATGTATTAAACCAAAAAATGGCAAAAAAACCATTTTTTTTTGGAGACATCTCAGAAAACAAGCAGGAGTGTGCTTCTTAAGGTATGGATCAACGACTTCTTTTCCAAGCCCGGAAGCAAGGCAAACACCAGCACCCCGGCCAGAAACAGGAAATAGAAAAGGATGGCCGCAGTCCAGTTAATATTCGGTGCCAACAGCGGTTCGAGTGCCTTTCGATAAAACCCCCTGGCAATCACACCCAGCCAGATCATATCAATGACAAAGAAGACCGGGACACTGATGATATAGGTCAGGCATATGCGTTGCATCGTCATATAACGTCTCCTTTCAGGCATAAACAACAGGTCACATTCAACGGTGGGGTGTGAGCCCCAATGAATGGCTCTCTTGATATCAGATTGACATTTGCCAGGTCAATACTATAGTGGCAGATGCCTTAATGATCGCCTATACTCTCAAAACTAAAGGAATGTTCCATGATTCAGTCTGAGCGAATAGACCCGTTAAATTCCAGGCCAGTGCAGAACGGTCGCTATGTGCTCTATTGGATGCAGGCTGCCCAGCGTTGTGAGTACAACCATGCCCTGGAATATGCCATTGGACAGGCCAATCTGGTGA
Source organism: uncultured Pirellulales bacterium (assembly GCA_964494325.1). GTDB lineage: Bacteria > Planctomycetota > Phycisphaerae > Sedimentisphaerales > Anaerobacaceae > JAIPFM01. The sequence continues at coordinate 7,518 of CAZBTJ010000046.1, read as the reverse complement.
GTCTACCTGTGGTCGTGTTGTTTTGTCTGTTGGACGATTATCCTGAGGCCAACCTGCGTCATTACCACTTCATGCTGCAGGGATTGCAGGAGACGCAAGAGGCGCTGGACAAACGAGACGTGCAGATGGTCGTGTTTCATGGGTCTCCTGAAATTGGCGTGCCGCAACATGCCGAGCAGGCCTCTCAGGTCGTGGTGGATGCTGGCCACCTCAGAATTCAACGCCAATGGCGTTCGAACGTGGCCAGCGCACTGACTTGTTTGCTGACAGAGGTGGAGACCAACCTTATTGTGCCCCTTGAGCAGGTCAGTGACAAAGAGAATTTCTCCGCCGGTACGCTGCGACCCCGTATCACGAGGCAACTGAGTACCTATTTGGTTCCTATTCGACATACAAGGCCCAAACAAAATTCGCAGGGCCTGCGATTGAAAAGCATGGACATATCAGATCTTGAGGCCACCCTGAGCCAGCTGGCCCTTGATCGGACAGTCTCCCCTGCCCAGGACTTTGCAGGTGGAACCACGAATGCCAAGAAACGTCTACGACATTTTCTGACACACAAAATCGACCGCTTTTCTGACCTACGCAATGATCCCAGTCTGGATTATACGTCCGGCCTCAGTCCCTACCTACACTTCGGCCAGATCTCTCCTCTGTACGTGGCCCTACAGACAGACAAAATCGAGAGCCCGGGCAAGGCATCCTTTCTCGAAGAATTGATCGTCAGGCGCGAACTGTCCTTTAACTATGTGCATTACAATCCCAAATACGACGAGTACGAAGGCCTGGCCGCCTGGGCCAGGCGCACACTGAATTTTCATGAGCGAGACAAACGCGACTATGTTTATACGCTCAAACAATTCGAGCAGGCCAACACCCATGACCCCTATTGGAATGCCGCACAGCAAGAAATGGTACTCGCAGGCAAGATGCACGGATACATGCGCATGTACTGGGGCAAGAAGATCCTGGAGTGGAGTGCTAGCCCGGAGACCGGATTCAATATCGCCCTGGCCCTGAATAACAAATACGAACTGGATGGGCGAGATCCCAATGCATTTGCTGGCGTGGCCTGGTGTTTTGGCCAGCACGACCGCGCCTGGGGAGAACGACCGGTTTATGGCAAGGTCAGATACATGAACGCCAATGGTCTCAAACGTAAGTTTGACATTGAGGGCTATGTGGACAGAGTCCGACGGATTTCAGACGCCTCACCGGCCTGAGAATCGGACGGACATACGTCAGTGTTCAGAAATAATTTCTTGATCGCATGCTCACGAAAGGCAAGAATCCCATTGAGCTGACGTTGAATAATGGGCCTAAGCACGACCTTGCCGAAGCATGGCACGATCCTTCATCTGTGCACAGAAAGATTTTGCGCAAATGCGCGAAGATGTTGGAGGTTGTCTCCAAACGAGGCATACTGAATGCACGGTCGCAGTGTATCCGTTAAGACGCATCCTCCTGTGACCAATGCGCACTCATGTTCCAAGCAGAGCGCGTACAGGCGTGCGTTGGCCTTGATGAAGATCTCTGGATCTTCGACACTAGAGACACTTAGCCAGAGTACTTTGGGCTTCAAATCTAAAACTGCCTTTTCCACTGTGCTATGCGGCAACTGGCTCCCCAGAAACTCCGCCTGCCAGCCCAGTTCCAGTAGCACCAATTCACCCATCAGTCCAGGCAGGCTGTACGGATCACCAGACAAAGTTGCGCCAATTGCCAAAGGCGCATTTGCCTCCGGAGGGACAAGCGTATCCTTGAGACGCAGCAGAACTCTGCGTGTGATCTCAACACCATGCCTTTCCTGATAGACCTCCAAGTCGCCGTGCTGCCATCGTTGCCCCAGGGCGTGGAAGGCTGGAGCCAGCACTTTATCAGCTATGACAGCCATGCTGTGCCCTGCCAAACGCATGTCAAAGGCAATTTGTAGGCTTCGCGTCTGATCGCCCTGCTCCAGTGCCTGCTGATACAATTGACAGGCCTGTTCCAATGTCCTGGATCCGGGCCCCACAGCCGCAGGCAAATCCAAGACCTCGGGATGCCTGAGTTTGATATCATTTTCCTGAATGAAACTCAATATCACCGGCAAAGACAGACGCCGGTGCCCCCCTAAGGTTTTTTCATAGGCCAGTTTTCCCTTGTCGCACCACCGCTTGATTGTGGCCTCGCTGACCCCAATGGACCGGGCAAGCTGCCTGGGGCTAAAGGTTTCCTGATGTTTTAAATCCATATTCAATGTTCCAAAATGATCGATATGATTGTTATATATATCTAGCATATACTTTTGTCAACACTGTATGTTCAATACACATAGGGCTTTACCCCATTATATTTCTTTTTGTATTAATTTTGTAATTTAAGCGAACTAAACAGTGACCTGGAAGCATATATATAGACAAGAACGGTATGAACGTTATGAGCGTTTTTAAATCAAACTAATCTTGAAAGGATTGAATTATGAAAAAGCTAGTGATTACCTCAATTGATGAACCAATAATATAACCCTCCGTTTTCGAAAGAATAGAATCATGGACTTAAAAACATATTTCTCAAAGAACAAGGGCTCAGGAACGCTTGCGACCGCAGATGCGAATGGCAAGGTAAATGTGGCGGTGTATGCTCGTCCGCGCGTACAGGATGATGACACAGTCTCCTTTATCATGCGTGATAGGCTCAGCCACCGCAATCTTCAATCCAACCCGCATGCGGCTTATATGTATCTAGAAGAAGGCACAGAACACCACGGCGTCAGGCTTTACCTGACCCATACAAGTGAAGAAAATGACCCGGTGCTCATCAATGAGCTCCGCCGGCGCACCACATCAGACACGCATCCGGACGAGGAAAAGTTCCTGGTAACCTTCCACGTGGACAGGGTACTCCCGGCCGTAGGCACAGAAACAATCACTGATCAAACCAACAATTCATAATGAGGATAAGAAAATGAAACACACACACTCAAAATCAATGACCGCACTCGCAATCGCCATACTCTTTTCATACTCACTCGCCACAGGCTTCAGCGTCGAACCGGTGGGCAATACCTTGATGGATTTTTCCGATCCCCTGGTTGGCACACAATGGCTTTCAGTCAATGATGGTGTCATGGGGGGCGTGTCCGAAGGGCGTGTCCGCATCACAAAAGACAAGACCCTCGAGTTCTTCGGTACGCTCTCTCTGGAAAACCGAGGCGGCTTTACCTCCATTCGTACTCGCCCGGCAGACCTGCAATTGGACGGGTATGACAGCGTGGCCGTGCGTGCCAAGGGCGATGGCAGAACCTATAACCTCAACCTGAGAACCTCATCTCGAAGCGCTGCCGGGTCCTATCGTGCGGCATTCAAGACAAAGAAGAACACCTGGCAGGTGGTGCGTATTGCCTTCAAAGACTTCACCTACACAGCCTATGGCAGACGTCTTGCAGGAATCGGGGCCATTCAGGCCAATAAGATCCAGAGCGTTGGCTTCACATTGGCAGACAAGAAGGCGGGGCCATTCCGCCTGGAGGTAGACTGGATCAGGGCAGAGAAAGCTGGATCTGCCTCCAACGGCGTGATTCATGTGATTGACACAGTGCTCATGCCACCATCCAGAACACAAACCGCGCAGCAGGCGGCACTCGATGTGATCCAACTGGCCATTCAACGTGGTGTGCCTCTGTTTAATGCAGGTCAGCCTGGCGCCTGTGCAGCCATCTATGAGGTTGCTGTCGAGTCATTGCTGAAATCCAGCGTAGATGCCCTGACCGACAAAGATCGTTCTACACTCAGCAAGGCCCTTCGTGACATGCGGCAGGATCAAGATCCAGGCGAGCAGGCCTGGACACTGAGAAGAGCGCTGGATAATGTCTACCGATCCCTTTCTTAGAATTGTCAAATATGGTTTCAAATGACCCTGCAAAAAGGTATCATGGATTCCATGCTCCAAAGAGGGTAAATCCGCTCGCACTGAACCAACGGTATCTGCAAAAATGTTATATTGTGTGCGTCTGCTTTTTTATGGGCTGCACCACACAGAAAGGCGGCGTCCCTGTGAACAGACTGTACGACATTGAAGTGGATACCGTGGCCGGTGAAACGGTTCGCCTGGACACCTATGCGGGCAAGGTCATGCTCATTGTGAACACGGCCAGCAAGTGCGGTTTTACAGGTCAATATGAGGGTTTACAGACGCTGTATGACAAATACCAGACCCAGGGCCTGGTGGTCCTGGGGTTTCCGGCCAATGACTTCCTATACCAGGAACCTGGCACGAATGAAGAGATTCAGTCCTTTTGCAAACTAAACTATGGTGTCACCTTTCCCATCTTCGCCAAAATTTCGGTCAAGGGCAAAAACCAACACCCCTTGTATCGGTACTTGACCAGTCAAGAGACCAATCCCGAATTTGCCGGAAAGATCTCCTGGAATTTCAACAAGTTTATCATCGACCGTCATGGTCACATACTGGACCGTTTTGGCAGTCGCACGAAACCTGAGACCCCAAAACTCATTGCTAGGCTTGAAACGGCGATATCGCAATAAAGTCAGTTCGGATCGCAGATTCGAGGGCCTCAGTTACCCTATTGAAAAGAGCGGCACAGAGAATTTTTGAGCCACTTGGATTGAAATTCATGGATTGACCCATCTCGACCTGTCGTCTAGACTGAGGTTTGAAACCATGCTTCTTGCTGTCCAGAATCAAATGAAGGAAAAATCTATGACTCTGCCAAAGCTCGTTTCAATCGTATTCTTTTGCACTGGCTTTCTTCACGCTGCCACACTTGACGTGCAGCTCGACAAGACGCCGTCCGAAGGCACAATCATCTGCATGCTCTATGACACAGCCAACCGCTTCGGGAATCTCCGTGAGGCCTTTCGTGTAGAGCCCTTCTCCATTGGCCCCAATGAACAGTACCGTCTGACCGATATACCGGCAGGCACCTATGCCCTGGTTGTGTTTCTGGATGACAACAGGAACGGTTTCCTGGACAAAACCTTTATTGGCATCCCGCGTGAGCCGATCGCCTTTTCAAACCAGTATCGTCCCAAGGGTCCACCAGGCTTTGAACGTGCCAAGTTTTCCCTGCGTGTGGATCAAACGCGCACAGAGGTCATGACCCTGGAACGCGTGCTGGGTGATCGTGGGCGTATCGGTGTAGGCGTCGGAGTCATCGGACGCAGCAGTCCCTACCGGGATTACAGCGGCAACGTCTCTCGCGTGATTCCATCAGTCACCTACATCGGGGAGCGTTTCCAGATCCTGGGGCCCAGTGTCAGACTTGGATTACTGGGCAGCGGCAAGACTCGTCTGGCCACAACCCTAACCTACCGAATTGGCGTATACGAAGAGAACGACAGTCCCTACCTTCAGGGGATGGGCGACCGCAAAGACACGGCCATGCTCGGTCTGGCCTACCAGGCTGAGCTTCCCGGAGGCCTGGAGGGGAACATCAGCTTTGACCATGACACCATACGCAAGAGTCCTATTGTAAGTGAAGATCATGTGCTCAAGGCATTCTTTGCCGTCAACTACGTTTTCTAGTCTTGCCCCACTGCACTATTAATATTGGGTGTTCTATTGGAAGTCAGTATTCAAAAGAGCGTGAATTGTTTCCTATGTTCTGGACCGAGAGTCACTTGACTTTGTAGAAAACCTGTTAACCTGAAAATACAACCATTGAATCAGCAAAAATTTCAGAATCCTTAAGAGGAGTCACAAATATGAAACCTATACAGTCTTGTCGAAAAGCCAGGCTTCTCAGCGTTGCGCTATTGTTCTGTGCATCCACTGTCAGTTTTAGTGCCCCATCTTCGTTGACAACCACAGGGACCTGGCCCCAGTGGCGAGGGCCAGAACGCAATGGCATTGTCACGGCTGCCCCTTGGCCAGAAAGCCTGGATGCCACTCACCTGAAGGTCGTCTGGCAGAAAACCATTGGACATGGATACGGCGGACCCATTGTGACCAAAGACCGGGTTTTCACCGTCGAAACGCTGAAGAAAAAGCAGGAAATCGTGCGTGCCTTTGATCGTCTATCAGGTGAGCAACTCTGGGAAAGAACCTGGGATGGGTCCATGAAAGTGCCGTTCTTTGCTGCCAAGAACGGCAGTTGGGTACGATCTACCCCGGCGTTTGATGGAGACTGCCTGTATGTGGCAGGCATGCGCGATGTCCTGGTTTGTCTCAAGGCCTTGGATGGCACCGTCAAGTGGCGTGTGGATTTTGCGGACAAATTCGGCACACCCCTGCCGGATTTTGGTTTTGTCTGTTCACCCCTGGTCATAGACAATGCGGTCTACGTTCAGGCTGGAGGAGGGACCGTCAAGCTTGACAAGGGAACAGGTGAAATTCTGTGGCGAACCCTGAACGACAAAGGCGGCATGTACGGCAGCGCCTTCTCTTCTCCGGTGTTTTGCACATTGCAGGGTGTCCCTCAACTCGTAGTGCAGACCCGCGCCGAGATGGCCGGTGTGGACATTAAGAACGGGACGATCCTGTGGCGGCAACCGGTCCCAGCTTATCGCGGCATGAATATTCTCACACCCGTGGTGTTGGGCAATACTATTTTTACAAGCACCTACAGGAATGCCTCATTCCTGTATCGTGTCGATCGTAGTGACAGCGGCTTTTCAGTGTCTGAGATCTGGAGAGATAAAAAGTCTCAGGGATACATGTCCACACCTGTGGTCATTGATGGAAAGATATATCTCCATCAACGTAACCGAAAATTCAGCTGCCTGGATCCTGTGACTTCCAAGGTCCTGTGGACATCCAAAAAGCCCTTTGGCCAGTACTGGTCACTCGTGGCCAATGATCACACGATCCTCGCCCTGGATCAGAAGGGAGAGCTATTGCTCATTGAGGCCAATCCCCAAGCCTTCACATTATTGGATCGACGAAAGATCACAAAAAAGGACACCTGGGCCCACGTGGCAGTCGTCGATGACCAGATCTTTGTACGGGAACTCAACGCCATTACAGCCTATCGCTGGCACGAGCCTGTCGCAGCCTCTTTGCTTCAGGAATAGGTAACCACGTATCTGACCTTGGAGTGGAGAGGAAGGTGACATGTGGCCAAGATGTGATTGCATGTAACATTGAAGGAATACTCTGATGACTGATAAACGCCCCTTGAACTCCAGAGATGGCATGGAGCAAAACAACGAGGGAAATCCTATTGCCCCTGTCCTTGTGACCGGTGCCACCGGGTATATTGGAGGTCGCCTGGTGTCTCGCCTACTGGATGCGGGGTATCCAGTGCGATGCCTTGTACGTGAGCCACGTAAGCTCGAATCTCGTGTCTGGATTAATCAATGGTATACGTCGTACTGCAGAGACAATTCACGCCAAGCAGAAACTTTAAAGGCTTCGGATTTTGTCTTTACGTTACAACAAGTCAACTTGTTGTTTTCTGTGCTCAATTTTCATGGTGCGTTCTTGTAGGTCCTTTTGCCTCAACATCACAAGCCAATATTGAGACGTTGTCGAACATTTCTTCATTGGCCACAAGAAAACCAATGATATGGCTATTTA
>CAZBTJ010000045.1:0-38553 GCA_964494325.1 uncultured Pirellulales bacterium | reverse complement strand
AGCACTAATTGGCTACCGCTGAATTCTAGGCACTCGCCACTTGTCACTTTTGTTCCGCCGAAAAAGTTTCAAAATGAAAAAGAACATTTAACATGAAGAGCAAGCAGAGCCTCACTTGGACTTGAATGACGGCTTGGAATCATGATTGAACATGCCCTCAGGTTCGAATGTTAATCGGATGGAAGATTCTGGTTTTAATTACCTAACGCGTCTGCCAATGAATCAACCGAGCATCTTTACCAGGGGCGACCGATCTTCGCCAAGTTCTATAGCCGGGGCTGGCCCTCATAGTATCCTGACCGTTGGCCTGATCGATGTATTTTATATATTACAGCCTGATAAACGCTTTTTGATGTCCCTCAATTGCGCCGGCGCCGGCGCAATCTTAGAAGCTCCTTTTTGGGGGCAAAATGGGACGTCTAAGGCCCAGACTTGAAGTGTTTTCAAAGCTATCTAACTGTTTTAAAAGCCCTTAGTGTGGTCCGACCCCAATTGACTGCCCTCTCTTTTGGATGCCAAATGTTTCTTCAGAATTGGATATGCCATTAATGACAGCAGTACCCCAGTTAATATGACACATATGGCAAATGGCATCACTTGAATAGGCTGGGTCTCTTTCCCAAGATCGATACTGTACAAAGGCTTTATACAATAGAATAGGCCGCCAAGTATTCCCAGTACAACCGCTACTCTAAGTATCTTGTTATTTGACATTTTGCAGCCTTGCTTTCTTCGAACATTGATTATCGCGCAATATTGCGTGCTATCCAGATATTGGTTCGAGCAACTAACGCAAAAACAAAGATTGGCTGCGTGATATCCATTTATTGATTTGACAAAAACATGCAACTCCTACTAAACCACAAGGCATGGCCAATTAACCCTGCTGAATCGACAAAGCCTGGTCAACGTGAAAGGAATTCGACATGCCAAGTTCACCCGGATTGCTCGATCAGGTTCGTGATAGAATCCGGCTCAAGCATTATTCTTACACTCATTACCCCGCTAACTGTGAAAGCCCTATTCCTCATTGTTCTCTTCTTCGGGAATAGGCCAGTTCCGTGTGGTCGGCTCCAAACTCACAGTGACGAGATTTGACAGACGATGCTCCTCTGCAAGGCTCTTGATTGTACGAGCCAACTGCTTAGCGTTTTCCAAACTGATTTTATCATGCTCAAGAACAATGGTTAAGGGGAGTATACCAGGCCTAGAAGGTCTAAGTAACCGCATGATTTTGTTCTTGAAACCCTCATTGTCCAGAATGTCTGTTAGGAGACAATACTTTTTTCGCTTAGTATTAGTAGTGATTTCTTTGTACGAATCGCCAACTCTTTGTTGGATACAATAGAAACCGGCGGCAACACCCTTCTTGATACCATTGGCAAGGCGAATATCTGAATTCATTTCGAGGGATTGCCGCTGGACTATTTCCCCCAATTGTGTGTGCATTTTTTCAGACAATGGTACGCTGTTTTTTCGACTAAAGATGTCAATGCGAAACGGTCGATTGGCCGTCTCTTGTAAGAGATCCCGAATGTGTGCAACCGCTTTATCACAGGGTACATCCTTGACGAAACCATACTTCTGATACGGGATGGACTCAGTGAACGGCTTTTTCATGTCATACACTATGACATGCTCGTCGTCCAGCACGTCCAAAACTGCCCATGTGCTCAACTCCTCCACTCCAATCTGACCAAAGGCATGTCTGGGTATGATTCCCATTATCTCACGTAGCCTGGCGAGTTCTTGTATGCGTTTAGATTCCAGTTCGGTTCTCGCCAAGATTAATTCATTATGAAGAGTACTGGGTATGTTTCTACCTGTACTCTTCTTAACCCTATTATCGATCTGATCAATTTGAAAATCGAGTAACCTTATTTGAGAGTAGGATTCAGTAACAGCACGTACAAGTGCGACTCTTTTTTTGTTATAATTTCGTTTTGCGGCCTTATAGCTTGGTTGAGTGGGGTTATATGTTTTGAACTCAGCGGGTATGGGGATATCTTTAATGGCCAATCGCAGGCATTCACCCAACTCTGGATCATTCTCTGTTCGCAGGCGGCTAAGCACACTTTCGGCGTAGAGGCTTTGAGCAACAAGAGAAATCAACATGCAGAATAAAACAGTATTCAAACCTATTTGTTTTATCTTAGCGGTCATGAGTTTTGCCTCCCGTGATTTGAGCAAGAATGGAAACTTGTTTTTTGTGAACAACGAAAATAGCCTTTGGATCTTCTTCCAGCTGATGTTGCTGGATGTAGGTATCGCAGTAAGCCAGCAAAGAACCTAGGGTATCTTTCTTGTGGATAGGACTCGGAAAGGTTTTCAATTCCTGGTTGGCCAACGATTCTTTGGGTTCCATAGACCGAGTTAGGGTGCTAGCCTCTTGAAAGGCCTTATTGGCCCGCTTCTCCATGTGGAGTTGTTTGAAGAATCTCGCAGTTTCCAGCCAGGTGACTAGGTCTTGTGTTACCAGGATCGTGCCGCTTTGTCGCTGGGGAATTGCGGCAGCTACAGTGCTTTCTTGTGGCTCTGGTTCCATACTAATCCGGCCACTCCAGAAAGCTGACAATGCCGCTAGAAGAACAACACCTATCATACTAGTACGTCTGTACCACAGACGCTTTTGATGCCCCTTTGATATGGCTTGGATTGATTGTTGCTTAAGCCTAATTCGGAAGGCTGTTTCAATTTGACCTTGGACCAAGTCTTCGTTTATCAGTTTATTAAAGTCCAAATCACTCATGACTCGTCCCCTTATGGCTCTATGTATGACTTTTTAAGTTGTGTGTAGATTTGAGTGAATCTGTCTTTGGCTCGACGTATAAGAGACTCCGCAGCATGTTCACTGATCTGATTTGCATGTGCTATCTGTATGACCGTATGGCCACTCATATACTTGTTTTCCAGTGCACAGCGGTAATGTGCTGGTAGTTGAGCCAAAGTCTCCTGCACCAGACCCAAACAATCGTCTGTGCAATCTGTTGTTTTCGGTTGTTGTTTGGTATGTCGATTCTCTCGCCCATGGCGACGAGTCTTGGCAGTGCAGAGTTTCTTACAACGATTTCGGGCAATGCCAAACAACCAGCTTCGAAACGTCCCATTAGAGGATTGAAACCGATGTATCGTGTGTGCCGCAATCATAAAGGCCTCCTGAGTGGCTTCTTCCGCTAAATCTTGCTTTCCAAGGGTATGGCGTAAACAATAAGAATAAAGCACCGCACAGTGCCATTCAAACAACTGAGACCAAGCCTCCTGATCTCCCTCCTGAGCACACTTGACCGCCATCAGTTCTATTTCATCTTGCTGCAATTTACTTTCCTCTAGGTATTGTGCTTGTCACGTTGTTTCAGTGTATATTGCCCACCGAATGAGGATATCCGTCGAATAATATCTAAAAAACTGTAAAACAACAATAAATTAGTGATTGAGGACTAGAATTATTGAATCTGGCTAAAGTGCGCGCGTTTAGCATCGGGGATGGGTAAGAGGTAGGAGGTTAGTTTTTTCATGGTTCGATTCCTTTTAACAATGGATTTAGAATTCATTGATCAGCGTCTTGAGTCAGTTGGGCGTTCTCCAAAGAAGCCGATTGCTCTGTACCATAGTTTACGAGCAAGGCCAGGATGATGGCTAATCGGGTGAAAATTCAGACAAGTGAGGAGCAAGCTGGGGTCAGGGTACGCCGCAAAACTGCCCAAGCGTTAAATTTACAGCGATTCGGGCCAAAGATTGGAGGCCCGGATCGTTAAATCAGTTCAAACCATAGTTAAAATTGTTGAAATTGAACTGCATAAGAGACTATTATGGAGATCGGAGCATGCAAAGGAGCCGTTTATGACATCATCTGGGAAATATCAGATAAAAGTAATTTTCGTGATCCTCGTGGTTTTGATATGTTCGCCCGTTGTCCAGGCAGGGGACGAATGGAGCCCCTGGTGGTGGCCGCCGACCGGAGGCGTGGTCATTGACCCGCCTGATCCCAACTCGATGGATGTCGTGTCCATCACTTTGTCGGGCGATTGGCCTAGTAGTTGCATCCCTGTTGATTCCAACGCAACCGTAGAAGGTAACAACATCTACATGGATGTAATTGGAGATTCGTTCCAGTGGGGCGGCCTGGCGGTGATTACTCCATGGTCGCAGACCCAGAGAGTGGGGCCGCTATCGACCGGAACCTATACGGTCTCCGCGCGTCTGGTCGGTACTCCTTACTCTGTCGAAGAATACGTCGAGGTGGCTGAGTTTACCGTGACGAACCAACAGTTTGACCTGCATCCTTCATTCGTCGTTGTCCCCGAAGGCGACTCCGCGTCATTTTCCGTCGCACTCCTGGAAGATCCTCTGGGGATACTTGAGGTCACGGTGGCTTGTCTATCCGGAGATCCGGATATCTTCATCAATTCTGGCGCAACACTATTCTTCAATTCATCGAACTACGCAGTCCCACAAAACGTCACACTGGGTGCCCTGGATGATGAGGATTACCTCAATGGTGATGCGATCATTCAAGTCAGTGGTCCCGGATATGTATCAGCCCAATTGACGGCAAAAGAGTCAGACAACTATGATGTTCGACCCGTTTTGTACGTCGACACCAACACATCCGGGAAGAACCATGGAAGGCATTGGATCGATGCGTTTACTGACTTACAGGATGCCCTTGCACTGGCGTCCTATTACCCTACAAGGGTAAAGGAAATCCGGGTTGCTCAGGGTGTTTATACACCGGCCCCGGCAGACGGAAAATCGTCGACAACCTTTCGTCTCATTGATGGTGTCAATATAAAAGGCGGATATGCAGGTTTGGGTTACCCGGATCCGAATGCGTGGGATGTCCATCAATACGAGACCATCCTCAGCGGTGACCTCAAGAATAATGACGGTCCTGACTTTGTCCACATAGACGACAATAGTTACCATGTGGTTTCAGGTAGCGGTCTATTGGATGGCTTTACGATTACTGCCGGCCGAGGTTTTGACGGGCGTGGCTCAGGACTGTACAACACCGGAGATTCCATTGTAGAACACTGTACATTCTCCCGCAATTCAGGTGCGTATGGCGCGGGTATTGGTTGTCATCATGGCACGTCGCTGGTCGTAATAGATTGTGTCTTTACCCAGAACAGGGCAAGTTGGTACGGTGGTGGGATCTATAGCTGGACTGCGAAACGCCTGGAAGTCTATGACTGTATCTTCCAAAACAACACTGCGGGTGAAGGGGCCGGCATATTCAGTTTCAAAACCAACTGCACAATCAATAATTGTCTCTTTATAGACAATGCGGCACAGGGAGGTGACAGAAAAGAAGGATATGGGGCCGGTATCTACCATGAGATTGCTTTTCCCGGAGGTCAGGTATCGAGCATAACGAACTGCACCTTCAGCGGTAATTCGACTGTGGCTGAAAACGGCGCCGGCATATATCATGCCAGCTATCCTTACGAGAGTCTGCTTGTGGCCAATTGTATTCTTTATCATAATGTCGCCGATGGCGGCATGGATGAGGCTGCCCAGATTTTTGCGGATAACAAGCCGCCCGTGGTTAACTACAGTTGTATTCAAGGTAGCGCCAGTTCTGTTGGAGGGACTGGGAATATCGATGCTGATCCATTATTTGCCGACCCGGGCCGCGCAGACTATCGCCTCAAATCCCAGGCCGGTTGTTGGGACCCAAACAGTTTAACCTGGGTTATAGACGATGTGACCAGCCCTTGCATTGATGCAGGCGACCCCAACAGTCTGATTGGCTGGGAAACGCATCCACATGGCGGGATCATTAACATGGGCGCCTACGGCGGGACCTTGGAGGCAAGCCGATCGATAAGACCTTTACCGTCTTGGCAAGAGCGATATGACGAGTTGCTGGCAAGCAGAGAGCCCAGTTCGGCATCCTTTCTTTTGCCGCCGCGTATAGTACGGGGCTATCTATATTCGGTCAGCTTGGGGTCCAATGGGCATTTTGTGGTAGCAGGCGCAAATGATTTATCTGCCGACCAGATTGCGTTAAAATTTATGGACCAGTGGAAGGATTTGTTTATGGTCGACAGTGGCGCCATGGAATTTATCGTGACCAGGACCACGCCCCGTCCTTATGGCGCGATCGTCAGAATGGGGCAGACTCATGCTGGATTTGAGGTGTTTGGAGCCTCGGCCATAGTGCAGATTGATTTTAGCGGAGGTGTTGCGAATGTCACCTGCGATATGATGGTTGATCCCGACCCTCTGGAACAGTATCTGAATCTGCTTCATCCGAGCTTGGATGCCGAGCAGGCAGGCGACGTGGCAGTAGAAATTACGACTCAAACCTATCCTGGCAGAGATCATCGCCTTGGATCGGAGGCAGAATTGAAAATCTTTGACGGCGGTGTATTGGGACTGCCGGGCGACCCTCGATTGGTTTGGTACATGTTGATTACACCGGCCGGACTGTGCGGCGAGTGGGTGGCTGTTGATGCCCACAGCGGCGAGCTTGTGTATCGCGAACGAGCGTGTGCTAGCAGATAATGGGTACTACCTTACATGGTACAAAGTGTGAGATAAACCCCATTCGAGCGAAGCGAGAACCATTCGTGAAGATTAGTATGATTCGTGGTTAAAAACATATTTTCTTTGGCAGCCAATTGAATTGTGCCGGCGCCGGCACAATCTTCTCGACCAATGACAACTGTCACAGTTTGTATTGAATTTTTCTGCAAAACCACGCGCTAACCAAGAGGAGCCGGGCAAGTTGCAAGAACAGGCCGGCAGTCATATGACGGACCGGGAAGACGGTATGCTAAAATGGGTGTTCGGTGTTGATGGATCCATTGCTGTGATTGAAAAAACATTGGCAGTCGATGGCGAAGCGATCCAACTGAAAGCACGCACCACCTACTGCATGAAAGTTGATTTGGATGCATACAAGCCGCCGAAGCCGGACAACACGCCCCTGCCAAACGGCTATGCTGTGTTTGTGGCAAGCCGTTCGGAGATGCTATTGCAGGATGACACAGAGGACTTGATCGTCGGGCCAAACGTGGCCGAACTTGGGAGCGATGGAGATCTAATTTTTGGCAAAGTCGTGCTGCGGTCCGGTGACAAGCGTATGAGCGATGAGGCGGGTTACTTCGTTCTAAATTCAGGCGAGGGAGACCGGAATCTGATCAAGGGATTGACGGCAGAGCAGTGGATCAACACGCTCCAAACACGTGGATTGAAGAGGCCTCCCGAGTTGATCTCGTCGGATAGGAAACGTCCCAGAGGAGACTGGAGCGAGGATTGATCTGTCGGCCGTTGTAGGGGCATCAACTTATGCCGGAAATTTGCAGGGCGGGTTCCTATGCCCGCCAGTTCTTCGGTCAATGATGTACTGGCCGGCTCTCCATATCACGAAAAGGGCGGCCACAAACAGACGCCCCTGGAGAACAAGGGTCTTACCATGGGCGGGTTCGACCGTTGTTTACTCTTGAGTTACCGGTGAAAATCGATATAGTTGGTGTCTGTAAATTCAGACTAGGAGATTCGTACAATGAAAATCGCTATTTTGATTTGCCTTATGATTGTCACCTGCACGCCGGTCCTTGCTCAGTTTGAGCCCATAGAGTATGTGGATCCCTTGATAGGTACGAGTGATTCAAGGCCGATGCAGTTTCCGGGGGCTGCCTTACCGTTTGGCATGGTTAAGTTGAGTCCGGACAATCAGAAGACTGGCTGGAAAGCAGGGCATGAGTATCACATCAAGAACATTGCTGGCTTGAATTTTATCCACGATTACCATATCACAGGCTTCTATGTGATGCCGGTGTGCGGCAAGATACAGACACAGCCCGGCCCGGAAGATCAGCCTGATCTGGGGTATCGGTCCCGCATATCAAACAAAACAGAGCAAGCCTGGCCCGGGTACTACTCGGTGAAGCTTGATGATTATGGCATCAAGGCCGAGGTGTCAGCTACCACACGCACCGGCATTCAGCGTTATACGTTTCCTGAATCAGATGACGTCGCCATCCTGTTTGACTTGGATATCCCTTATGAAAATAAGGCGACTGTTCTGAATGCAAAGGTCAAAAGGGTCAGTCATACAGAAATTGAAGGTACGATACAGTTCATTGATCAGCATATCATGGGCCACACCATCTGGCTGAAGAACGATTATAGTCTGCACTTTGTGGCGCGTTTTGACAAGCCATTTCACGCGTTTGGCGGTTGGCATGGTGACCAGATTGAGGAAAATGTTAATGAGATCCAAGGCAAGGGGGATGTGGGTTGTTTTGTCAGGTATGAAACGGACGAACGTGAACAGGTTAATGTTCACACGGCGATCTCCATGGTCAGTATTGACCAGGCGAGACTAAACCTGGAGACTGAAACACGACAGCTCGGGTTTGATTTTGACGCCTATGTTGAAGAGGCTCAGCATGTCTGGAATGACCTTCTCGGCAGAATTATAGTTGAAGGTGACCACGAGGAGGACAAGATAAAGTTCTATACCAATCTGTATCGTACCTATTGCACGCGTACCATCTGGAGCGACGTCAATGGGAAGTGGATGGATATGAACGAGGCCGTGGCCCAGACTCAGGGCAGCATGCCGGTGTACGGGTGCGATTCGTTCTGGGGGATGAAATGGAACCTCAACGGCCTGTGGTCTTTGGTCAATCCTTCACTCATGAACTCATGGGTGCAATCACTGTTGGAGATTTATAAAAGGGGCGGTTGGCTTCCCAAGGGGCCGACTGCGGGTGAATACACGGCCATCATGACGTCTTCACCAGCCGTGTCTCTCATCACCGCTGCTTATCAGCAGGGCATCAGGGACTATGATGTGGAGCTGGCCTTTGAGGCGGTCTCAAAGATCATGAAGCAGCCGGGCCACGTACACAAGAGTGGGGGATACGTGGGAAACCGGTGGTTGAAACAGTACATGCAGTATGGGTACGTGCCGCACGAAGTCGGGCCGGCTTCTGCCACGATGGAACTGGCCTTTCAGGACTGGTGCGTGGCACAGATGGCACAGGATCTGGGCAAGGAGGACGACTACGACTACTTTCAGGAACGGTCCTTGAATTATCGCAACCAGCTTGACAATGTGACAAAATACGCCAGGACAAAAAGCGCTTCAGGGGACTGGATTGCGCCTTTTAACCCTTTCTCTGGAGGCGGTTTTATCGAAGGCAATCCCTGGCAGTACACATTCTATGCCCCGCATGACATTCAGAGTGTGATCAACCTTGTGGGCAAAGACGAGTTTCTCAAGCGATTGAATTGGGGCTTTGAAAACTCGAGAGAATCCAAGTTCAATGCCACAGGAGACCGATATGCCAAATACCCCATAAACCACGGCAACCAGCCCAATATGCAGGCCGCGTATTTGTTCAACTATGCCGGTGCGTCCTGGCTGACTCAACGCTGGACCCGGGAAATACTGGATATTTATTATGGTGCCACCCCGATCCACGGATGGCCCGGAGACGAAGACCAGGGCCAGATGGGCGCATGGTATGTGATGAGTTCTTTGGGGCTATTCCAGATGCAGGGGGGCTGCGGTACAACACCGATCTATGATCTGGGCAGTCCCTTGTTTAACAGGGCCACCATCACATTGGAAAATGGAAAGCAGATCGAGATTATTGCCAAGGGCAATAACAAGGAGAATGTCTATATTCAGTCTGCAAAACTCAACGGCAAAGTCCTGGACAAGGCATGGATCAATTGCGATGATATCCAACATGGCGGCAAACTGGAATTCGTGATGGGCTCAGAACCCAATAAGACCTGGGCCACAACCAAGTTGCCTCCTTCCATTTCAAAGCCCGGCCAAGAGAGTTGTGCTGATGTTGAGTTCGTGATCAAGGCAAAGAATCTGTCGAATGAAGAGAAGAAGAAGTTTCTGGAACCCGTTACCGTGGACATCAGTTCCAATGTGGAAAATGGGATCATAAAATATACTACCGATGGAACCATGCCGACTGTGAATTCCAAGGCTTATTCAGGCCCCTTTGAGCTTACCAGTACGACCACAATTCATGCACGAGTCTTCGATCATCAAGGCCACGCTGTAAGCTTGCTTCGCAGCGCCAAGTTCGAGAAGGTCGATTTCGAAGGGAACATGACAACTGGACAAAAGGTTTCGGCGTCCTCTGAACATGGAGGGTACGAGGCGAAAAATGCTGTGGATGGTTTTGTCGATATTGAAAAGTTTTGGGATGCTTCACCATCTCCGCAGTGGTGGCAGGTTGAGTTTGAAGCGGTCAGGACAATCAAGGTATTGCACCTGTTTACGTACTGGGACGGGTGGAGGCATTATCAGTACACGATCGATGTTTCCCTGGATGGCCAGAATTGGACGACTGTCGTTGATGCTTCAGGCAACAGGGTCAAAGCCACTCAAGACGGTTACAAACATTCCATCGATCCGGTGAACACCCGATACATTCGGGTGAATCTACTGAAGAACAGTGCCAATCCTGGCGTTCATATTGTTGAATTCAGGGCTTATTGATCCAAGCGCATAGAGGTATAGGAAGATTTTAGGGATATACACGATGAAAGAAAGGCATTGTCAGGTTTTGGTGGGTTTTGTCATTGTCCTATTGATGGGTCTTCAGCCGATGCAAGGCCAGGTGGTTTTACTCGGTGATAATGCCCCTAGACCCAATATGAATGACGGTGATTTCAGTCAGGTTTGGGCCTATTGGAGAGCTCATAAACAATCGCCCTGTTGGACCACGAAAGTCCTTGAAGGGAAGGGGACCATGGGACTGAGCCATGGTTCGCTATATAGTATGTGTGATGTAGGTATGGCCGAATCGGTGGTATTGCGTACAAATCCCGAGTATCAGATTCCAGAGGCAGCCGATATTCTCAACTGGAGTTTTGGGGCTGACTTGGAATACATCAGTAAAGGGACTATTTCATTAAGCCTGATTTTCGGGGGGCATGAATGCCTATTGGCCGAAAAAGTCAAGCTCAAGGGATCCGACAAAATAATTGAGCACTTCAAGGGGACCTATACTGTTACGAAAGAAGATGCCTCGTCGGGTTTTCCCAAGGTGAGAGCCACTTTCTATTCGGAACGCGACATCAAAGTGTCTCTGCACTATGTTAACATCAGTGTGGCTGTTCCCGAAAAGTCAGGGCCAATCTTACAGGCTGAAGTCATTTCTGAAGGAATACAATTAGTCTGGGCCGATGATAAGACAAAAACCGACAGTCAGTTTTTCGTGTATCGTCTTCAGGACGCACGCAAGGGGTATTCGAAAATTGGAGAAGCATCCCGAAATCGGTTTGTCGACAAGAAGTTTATCAACGGCATCGACTATACCTATGTGGTGACCCGAATGGATGAGATTGAATCGGTCGGCTCCAACAAAGTGCAGTTAAGCAAACAAGATGGTGACGCCCCAGAACCACCCACAGAGCTAAAGGCCGAAGTGGATGAGGCCGAGGTGAGAATTAGCTGGAACAAGAGCCTTGATGACGATGTGCAAGCCTATTCGGTTTATCGGGGTGATGGCAATGGAAATAAACTGAGTGAAATAGGCCACAATGTTCGAAAAACCTCTTTCATGGACTTTACGCCGACCAAAGAGGTCGGGAATACGTATGTGGTTTATGCCCAGGATTATAGCGGCAACAAAAGCCAGGCATCGGAACCGATCACAGCAAGGGTGAATGCCGTATTGGGTGCCTCGTTTTGCGATTTGATCCGTCCCATGCCCATTCATCGCAGGCTGAGTTCCGAGGTATGGGGCGCCGATGCCGTATTGCCTCGTGATTCTGACAATGGGGTTGAGCATCCCGATTGGTCGTATTGGGGCGGTCGTCCAGTAAAAGATAAGGATGGGTTGTATCACATGTGTGTCACTCGTTGGCCCGCCAATGCCACCAAGGGACATTGGGAATGGCCACATTCTACAGTGGCTCACGTTGTGGCAGATGAACCCACTGGACCCTATAGAGTTAAAGATGAGATGGCGTACGATTTCCATAATGGATTAGGCCATAATCCTGACATCCTCTTATTAAACGATGGCACATACCTGTTGTATGCGTTGATTGATTGGGAGGCCACGCTTTTCACTTCCAAAACAATGAATGGTCCCTGGAAGCGTTTAGGCACCATGACCGTGGATTGGAAGTTTTCAGGGGAGAATGAGAAACTAGCCTATCGATATTATCGAAATCTGTCCGGTGTACAGCTTGACGATGGACACTTCCTGTTCGTTACGAAGGGCGGGGAAATGATGATTAGCAAAGATGAGAATCCCTTAGGTCCATACAAAGTGGTTACGGAGACAGTCCGTTATAACGAAATCATTCCCAAGAAGTATCGAAACTCAAATTATGAGGATCCTGTACTCTGGAAGGACGAGGTGCAGTATCATATGATTATCAATGCGTTTTGGGATTACCGTGCTATTTATCTACGTTCGCCAGATGGAATAAACTGGAAGTTTAACCCCGGCACTGCCTATACCCCCAACAGTACATCGTATGAAGACGGCACACAGACTCATTGGTACAAGTTGGAGCGACCGCATGTTTTAACTGATGAATACGGACGGGCCACACACCTTTCATTGGCCGTAATTGACGTGCCCAAAGCCGATGATTTGGCAAGGGACAGGCACAGCTCCAAAAACATCATTATGCCGTTGACTGTGCACAAAAGACTGACCCTGCTGAACAAGAAGCCTGTCAACCAAAGTACCGAAACGATTAGCCTGTTGATCTATTCAGAAGCGGGCTTTGATGCGCAAACAGATATTGATCTTACGTCACTGCGATTCGGTGCTTCTGAAGAGGTAAATTTTGGCCGGGGCGGCATCGTGACTGATTCGAGACAGCACAAAGATGGTTTGCTGCTGGTATTTGACGGCAAGGGGCATGGCATTACAGACAAAAACTTTGTGGGCAAGCTGATTGGTAAAGCCAAAAATGGAGAACTGATTGTGGGGTTTTCCAAGCTGGCTGCTGATTAGGGATAGAATGTTGACTAAAAGAGGATTCCTTATGAAATGTACTCTGTTTCTCTTTCTGTTGTGTACGCTTTGTTTGCCTGTCTCTTTGCAGGGAGGCCATATTGTAGGCGTAGAACTATACGTGTCACCCAGCGGTTCGGATGAGAATCCGGGCAGTCTGGACCGGCCTTTCGCCACTTTGAAGCGAGCACAGGATGAGGTGCGTTTACATCTTGCGAAGGGGTTCCAACAGGATGTCCAGGTGAACCTGCGTGCAGGGATTTATTCTCTAAGGGAAACCTTGGTTCTGGGGTTAAAGGATGCTGCGTCAAAAGGACATTTCATTACCTGGCGTGGTTACGAGGATGAAAAGGCGATTCTGAGTTCCGGTGTGTGCCTTACCGATTGGATGAAGCTGGACCACAAACTGGTTGGGCTCTCAGAGGAGGCCGCCCGTCAAATTTGGATTGCAGATATCCCCGACGGTCTGGGCCGGATCTTGACCTTATACAAAGGCGACACACGACTTGTACGTGCTCGTACCCAAGGCTTTTCCCCGGATACGGATATCCATCCCCGCGACAATCCCAGTGACGCCCTGGATTGGGTGACCCTCCATTATCCCAAGGGGGCTGTGCGTAACTGGCCCAATCTGGAAGATGCTGAACTGTTTATCCTCCCCAGCTTTCCCTGGTGGATGAACATCCTGAGTTTTGCATCAGTGGATGAGACGAAGCGTGTGGCACGCACGACGCTTCCTGGTACGGATTCCCTCAGCCCCATGGTCAAGTATGCACGCCAGGGATTTGAAACCAATGCCTGGATCGAGAACGTACCAGAGGGTTTTGATTCGCCTGGGCAGTGGATGGTCAATACGGTCACACGAAAGATCTACTACTGGCCTGCTGACGGAATGCCCGGTGAGGATATCTATGCCCCGGCCCTGCGGGAACTGATCCGTGTGGAGGGATTCAATGATCAGGAGGGCGATGCGGACCGACCTGTGACTGGGCTTCGTTTCTTCAACCTACGTTTTACCCAGGCAGACGTGGTGTCTGGGATGCCGACGACACAGGCATACAGCATGATTGGGAGATGTTGGACAAGGACAATGCCATGCTGCGTTTTCGGGGTGCAAAAAATTGCCGGGTGGACAGGTGTCACTTTTATAATGCAGGCGGCAATGCCATTCGCCTGGATCTTTATGCCCAGAATATCTCCATTGAGAACTGCCTCTTCAACAACCTGGGCCAGTCTGCGGTCATGATGATCGGCTATGGCCCCGGCACCAAGGACGTCAACAAACACAACCGCGTATTCGACAACCATATCCACCACTGTGGCGAAATTTACTGGCACTCCCAGATGATCACGGCATTTCAGAGTGGGCATAACCACATCGCCCACAACCATGTGCACCATGTTCCACGTAAGGCCGTGTGCATGAGTGGAGTGCGTGATCACTTCCTCAAGGATGGAGAGACCGATCGACGCGAATGTGTCAATACCATTCGTTGGAAGGAGATCGGCAAGGCCATCACGCATGAAGCGCTGCTGCCATTTTTGCACGCCAGACACAATGTGGTTGAATACAACAATATTCACCATGTGCTGGAAAAACTCGGGGATGGGGCAGCCATCAATCTCTCCGGTACCGGTGTCGGCAATATTGTTCGCTTCAATTACGTGCATGATATTCCCGCACCCCACGCTACCTGCGGTATCCGCATGGACGAAGACCAAACCGAGACCTTCATTGAGAACAATGTTATTGTCAACCTGGGCGTGGGGGGCATTGTTCCCAAGCAGAAAAACACCCTCCGCAACAATTTCATTATTCAGGTATGCAACCATGGTAACGACGGTCTCATCAGGGCCCTGGGAGGGGGCAACGGGGGACTGTCCACCATTCGGCACAATATTTTCTACAATACGCATGCCAATAGAGACTTTTACACACGCCACAACATAGACGCATACCGTCAAGAGGAAATGGGCAAGAGCATTGACTACAATGTCTATTGGTGCGCAGGCATGTCCATGGAGAACTGGCTTGATTTGACCCTGTTCAAGAATAAGGGAGCGGACAAACACTCTGTGTTTGCTGATCCCTTGTTTGTGGACTGGAAGAATGGGGTGTTTACCCTCAAGCCTGAATCGCCAGCCCTGCGTTTGGGGATCAAGCAGGTTGACATATCAGGCGCAGGTTTGACAGGGGCGTTCCCGGATGAGTGGCGATAATTGTTGTGAACGACCCAATGACCCAAGAGTGGAGCATGATTGTTGAAGATGAATAAAGAAAAAATAGCCTGTTGGGCACTTATTGCCTGCGTGGCTTTTGTAGTACCTGCCTGGTCAGTTGAATCGGGACTGGGTCTTGTCCCTTGGCCTCAGTCATTGACGCTCACCGGTGGAGACATGGCGCTGTCTGATTCCAGTCAGATTGTTTTTGAAGATCCATCACTGTCTGTCTTGGCACAGGTCCTGGTGCAGGAGATCAAGGCAACCACGTGTCTGCAGCTTACAGCAAAACAAGGGCGTCCCTCTGCCGGGGATATCTTTCTTGCCAAGACCTACCGCTACTGGATCAAGGCGTGGAATCGGTGGGGTTGGAGTGACATGAGCACAGCGGCCTCCGGACAAACCGGTCGCAACAATGATCTGACAGTGGCTTATGAACCCTTTGAGTATGCGAACGGAATGGATATTGATCAGCAAAACGGGGGGGGCGGCTTTGGGGCAGCCTGGGATATCCAACAACCCAATGGCTCTGTGACGGTCACTTCTGAAGGGCTTAGCTATGCGATCATACCCAGTCTCCAATCCGTGGCAATGGGATCTGGACACACAACGATCACGCCCCTCAACAGAATCAGATACTCAGAGTCCTCGCTGTTGGACATCGCAAACTTGTTGCAGAAAGAATTGATCCTGGTGCATGGATTGGATCTAAAAGTCCGGTCAGGCGGTGCGCCCAGTGCAGGGGATATTGTACTGAAGTTGAACTCAACCTTGCCCAAATCGGAACAATACCAGTTGACCACAAATGGTTTTGTCACTTTGGAGTCTGGCAGTGTTGATGGCATGTATGCGGGCACCGTTTCGATTCTGCAGGCAATCCACGGGACTGGTCAGGCCAAAGGGATAAAGAACATGACTGTTATTGATGAACCGGATAAACCAATCAGAGGTGTGATGGTAGACATCAAAAACAAGTGGCACTCTGTGGACGACATCAAAGAGATCATCAGACTGTGTCGTTTCTACAAGATCAACACTCTGTCGCTCCACACCGGTGAAGCACAGTGGATTGCGGCGGTGATGGATCAGACTGACACCTTTTCTGCTGAAACACGGTTGAAAAACAGGCTCTATACCAAGGGTGAAATGGAGGACATCATTGCCTTTGCCAGGGGCCAGGGTGTGAGCATGCTGCCGCATAATGAGACCTGCAGAGGTTTTGAGGCCATGCAAAAGGCTGTGTCACATGATTTTGATTCCGCAGACGAGTTCGCGAACTTTATCGATGAGTATGATGGTCAGGGTGTGTATGCAGGTGACTACAATGATACGAGATACTGGGCGTTTATCTATGAGGTGACACGGCGGGCCATTGATCAGTTCAAGGCCGGGTATGCGTCTGGTGTGCTGCCCTATTACCATATTGGCCCGGTGCAGGGAGAAGGGGGCATGAGCCGGGAAGATGCAGTCAGGATCATCGGAGCTATCAGGGCCAAGGATGCTCAGGTCAAGACCATGTTCTGGAATGGCATCGACGGCAAGGTACAGGATGCCCTGTCTGCTCTCAAACCCCATATTGTGATTGCCTATTATCAGCAATGGGGCGGCAGTCAAATCACGGAATACCTTGACAATGGATGGACTGTTTTAAATGCAGCCTGGAGTCCGCTCTATGTGGTGGGTACGGGTGTGGCTCGCACGCAGAAGCAGGTGCACAATGACTGGAACCTGTACCGGACCGGCACAGATGGATTTCGTGGCAGCGGGTTTGAGTATGAGGCGATTCGCTGGATAAGCTTTGAAAATGCCAGTACAAACAATTTGATGATAGGTGGTATGCTATGCACATGGGAAGTACCGGCAGATGTTCACATGGATCGACTCAGGCTGCGCGTACCGGCATTTGTTGAACATGCGTGGCACCACAAACCCTGGCCATATCCCCCTGATGACTATACGGATTTAGCAAGGCGGTATGTGTCAACAGATGACGGCTTGACCCGATTTCTCATGCGCGCGCAGGTGCCGTCCAATCCGGAAAACCTCTGCGCAACTGATCAGGTGTTTGAGGACAGGGTCATGGTGAACTGGACGGCGTCCAGCAATAATCCCACAGGGTATACCGTGTATCGAAGCATGGCCGATGACTCTTCAACTGCCACGCGTATTGCCTCTGTGTCACCCTGCGAATATGCAGATACAGATGTGGTCAAGGGCATAACCTACACCTATTGGGTCGATGCCCACAATACATTTGGTCACACTGACCTGAGTGATGCCGACTCGGGCACTCCAGGTACAACAAATCCTCCAGCATTCGCTTACGAACCCTTTGACTATCCCACGGCCAGTGCCATAACGGGTCAGCAGGGCGGGGCCGGTTGGTTCAGTGCCTGGCATCAAACATCGGCGAATGGCACATGTGAAATAAACGATGATGGCTTGACCTATGGATCTTTGCCTGTGTCAGGGCGTTCCATCAGGCTCAATGCTTCAACAGGCAAGCCTTCCATACTCTTCAATCGAAGCCTGGCAGGTAAAATGGGATTGGCAGGCATGTCCACCTGGATGAGTTATCTGTTGAAGTGTCATGTTCAGGGCAACGGTCATTTGTTTGTGGGGTTTAACAAGATCAACCTGGGCAAGCGGTGGGGATCTCAAATTGCCATTGAGAATCATGGTACGCCTGTTAATGTGGCCAATGGGCGTACGTACTTTATTGTGTGCCAGGTGGTGAACCGTGCAGGACATGATGAAGCCTATGTGTGGATCAATCCCTCCCTTGACCGACCGCCTCTAAAAGCCGATGCGGCTCTCAAGGTGACAACCATTGATATGACAGAAGCCAACGGCGTCATTGTCAATAATCAGGGGTATGGTCAGGGCAGTTATGATATTGATGAAATCCGTGTGGGCTGTACATGGCAGCAGGTAACGGGCGTATTGGAACACAATGAACAGTAATAGGGGACATAAAATGAAACCGGCTTTGACTCTACTCTTGGCAATAGTCACAGGTTGAAAGGACAGCACAAATGAAGAACATGTGTTTCAGATTGACCATCTGCCTATTACTGGCACTTGTTGCCCAAAACACCATGGCCGAAACCCAACGCAGGAGCGGGTACTTTCAAGCCATTGAACATGTCAAGAGTTTGCCTGACCCTCCGACTGGTTTTAAGTGGGCCGTCAATCCGGATTTCACGGATGAATTCGAAGGCAGTCAACTCAATGCCGAGAAATGGTATGATAAGAGTCCGTACTGGAAGAATGGCCGCCCCCCGGCCACATTCAAAGCTTACAACGTTAGCAAAGATTTACGCTTGGTCAGCATCAGGGCCAATGAAAAGCCCGTAAATAAACTCCAGGACGTGATAACTCAGCGGTCTGTACAGCATGAGCTGATGTTGGAGCCCTGTGATGTGCGAATGCTCTTATGCATTGAGAAATAGAATCCCAGAAAATCAAGAGACTTGTTGGATTTGGCGAAAAACTTGTGCACGATTGGGGAATTCGGAACAATTGGACTAAAATGGTGTTCATTTAATCCAACGCGTGCTGGGAGGGGGCATGCGAAGACAAGAAAAGGAATCTTAATTATGAAGAAGAACGGTATTGCGAATCGACGGTTGCCCATTGCCTTGATCATAATTCTCTGTGTCCAGTGTGCAGGCCTATGGGGTGCAGAGATCTGTGGCCCAGAAGACAGTCCCAATGTCCTGAAACGTTGGCATCGCATCTCCCTGACATTTGACGGTCCGCAAACCAGTGAAACAGCCGATCCCAATCCCTATTTCAACTATCGCCTTGAAGTGATCCTCCACGGCCCCAGCGGCCAGGATATGACTGTGCCGGGTTTTTACGCGGCAGATGGCAAGGCCGGACAAACTGGCGCAGATCAAGGCAATAAATGGCGTGCCTATTTCAGCCCTGATGAGGTGGGGTACTGGACATGGGACCTGTCTTTTCGTGAAGGCAAAGATGTGGCCATTGCCAAAAATCTTAAGGCTGGCAAACCATGGAAGCCGCTTGATGGCCAGTCAGGCACGTTCCAAGTGGTTGAATCCAACAAGACCGGGCGTGACCTTCGCAGTCCTGATAAAGGTCTGATTATTAACCGTGGTCATCACTATCTGACATTTTCTAGTGGCAAACCATTTCTTAAAGGCGGCCCTGGTGTGCCGGAGAATATGCTTGGCTACTACGGCTTTGACAACACAAGCTCGAATAACAAACGTGGGCCCGTGTATGACAATATTCCTGAAGAAGAGATCTATTTGCATCGCTTTGCCGGTCACACCGAGGACTGGAAGTCCGGTGATCCTGATTGGGACCGCAATGATGGTCCTGCAGGCACACGCAAAAATGCGGGGCGCAACTATATTGGCATGCTCAATTTCCTGGGACGCGAACATGGCGTGACCAGTCTGTATATCATGATGATGAGTGTCAAGGACGACGGAGACGATACCTACCCGACGATTGCCCATGCGGACAAAGAACACTACGATGTGAGCAAGCTGGACCAGTGGGAGATTGTGTTTACCCATTCTGAACGTGTGGGTGTTTTCATGCATCTGCTTCTGTGTGAGGCTTCCAACGACCAGTATTACAACAGCGAAGGCAAGCGGCTAGGTCGGATTCGAAAGCTCTTTTTCCGTGAAATGATGGCACGCTTTGGCCATCACCTGGCCTTCCAGTTGGATCTAGGCGAAGAGAATGACTTCACCAATGAGCAACTCAAAGAGCAGGCTGCGTGGCTCAAGATGCTTGATGCCTATGATCACCCAATTGCCACACATAATCGAGGCAAAGACCTCGTTCCTCGCTGGACGGCGTTGGTGGGTGATGCCAACTTTGATATGACGGCTGTGCAGTCAGGCTTCGGCAATCAGGCCATCTATAAGTTCATCAAGGCATGGCGTGAGAAGTCTGCAGCAACCGGCCAACCGCTTGTCATTTCCGGAGATGAAATCCACGGGACTATGACCGACTATGACAAGGGCCGTGTAGAAAAGATGTGGCCGTGGTACCTCAGTGGGGGCGGCGGCTATGAGTGGTATCTCAAGAAACCCGAGAACCACAACTACGATCAGGAAGTGGATGACTACCGCATCACCAAGACCATGCCCAAACATATCGGTATTGCCGTGAATGAACTGATCAAACTGCCTCTGCTTGACATGGATCCCCACAATGATCTACTTGTGGACATGCCCAGGGCCTATTGTCTGGCCCAACCGGGTGTGGTTTATGCCATCTATGACCAGCGCAAGGGCACAAGTTTTCAGCTGGACCTCAGCGCAGTTGCGGGCGTATTCACTGTGCAGTGGCTCAATCCGCGTGAAGGCGGTGTTTGGAGAACCGGTAGTGTTAAACGCGTCGAGGGGGGCAGAATCGTTGATTTGGGTGAAGCCCCGGATACCGTTAAAAAGGACTGGTGTTGCATTGTGAGTCGTATGTAGGGGCAATTGCACCTGCTGATAGGGCATAGGCAAAGGTCAAGAAGGACAAGAATCCAATTGCCTCACTCTACGACTATCGCTGCATCGTGGTTGATGTCCAGTAAGCGGGGTTAATCTCTTACCCCTAGCCCCTAATCCCTAGACTACTTCGGCCCCCGCATGGCAGCTGGGCTTCCAGGTAATTTCAGGCGTTTGCCTGTATCAATGACCTTTCGGCCCTCAACCTTGAGGATGGAGATGTCATCAGACAGGAAGTTTCCCACATTGATGTCCATCTTCTTGTCATAGGAAACCTTGAAACCCTCGATGTTCAAGATGCCAATCTTGTTGTCCTGCTTGAGAACGATCAACGCCTGACGTCCGTCTGGTGTGATCGCCACATCGGCCACAGGGACTCCGATGGACAATGTCTCCAGCAGCTTGACAGATTTGTCTTTGACAGACAGGACACTGACTGACCGGCTCAATTCGCTATGAGCAACAGGCTCCCATCAGCACTGAGGTCCATACCAGAGGGTTGTGGGTCCACCTTGATCGTCTTGATGAGTCTGGGTTTATTTTTCGTATTCTAAATGGTTGATTTATTAGTTTTTGTGTGCACGATTTCTCTTATACAACGAATACATGGTGATTCCGCGTGTCATCATATATAATAGTAAACCATGAAACAAATGAGCACAATCTTGGCTTTAGTAATATTGATGTTTTCTTCAGCGCAGGGCAGTCCATTGAGTGTTAGAAATTGTAGGAGTCTGTATGTTTAGAAGAACCACTTATTGTGTCTATGTCATGTTGTTGATAAGTGCAGCTTCGATTAGCCTGGCAAAGCAGAAGGTCACCATTGCAGGGATGCAGGAAAACCCACAGGTGGCCTTTGCAAGGGGGGATCTACAGGCTGCGCTGCGTGCGGCAGGATGCCGTGTGGTCACCAAGAATGCAGATCTGCGTATTGTCTTTGATACGTTCAATCGCGGCATGGGACCACAGAGCTTTCGTATTCAGAAAGAGGGCCAGCAGGTCATACGTATCATAGCGGGGGACTCCCTGGGGGCCATGTATGGCGGTTTGGAATTGGCAGAGATGATTACTCTGGGTGGGGGGCTTAGCGCTGTGCAGGAAAAGGCACGCAAGCCATACCTGTTTCGACGGGGTATCAAGTTCAATATTCCCCTGGATGCGCGTGCTCCGAGTTATGATGACACAGGTTCGTCAGCTGAGGAGAACATTGTCCACATGTGGGATTGGACCTTCTGGGAGGAGTACCTCAATACACTGGCACGCAACCGTTACAATGTGCTGACCCTGTGGACCACACATCCTTATCCGGGTTGGGTCAAGCTGCCCAAGTATCCGGAGATTGGGTATGACGATGTGTGTGTACTCAAGAAGAAGATGGACATGAAATCCGATCGCCACTTCAACAAGCTTGACGTCTATGACCCGGCCAACTTCAAGATTGTCAAGAAGATCTCTTTGGACGAAAAGGTGGCTTTTTGGACACGCGTGTTTAATCTGGCAGAGGATCGCGGTATTGAAATTCACATCTTCCACTGGAATATCTACACCTTTGGGGCCAAGGGACGTCACGGTATTGATGATATGCCGGACAACCAGAAAACCATTGACTATATGCGCTATGCGATTGCTGAGTTCCTCAAGACCTATCCGCAGGTGGACGGCATTGGCGTGACAGCGGGGGAGCATGTCAATCGTGATCGTCTGGGCAATGTGGGTGGCATTGCGGAGTTTCTCTGGCAGACCTATGGTCAGGGTGTCATGGATGCCAAAAGGGCCAATCCCGAACGTGAACTGCGTTTTATCTTTCGTCAGCATCAGGCCAATCTGGGCAAAATTGCGAAGGCCTTCGAACAATTTGATGGCCCATTCAACACAGGTCACAAATATGCGAGAGCACGTCTCTACTCCACGACCACGTCACCCTATCTCGACCGGGAGTACCGTGATGATCTGGAAGAACACAAGGTGCCCTGTTGGTTGAATCTTCGCAATGATGATATTTTTGTGCTGCGTTGGGGTGATCCAGACTACGTGCGTGAATTCCTGCAGAATGTGCCGCGCGATCTCATGCGCACTGAGGCGGGATTTTATATGGGGCCGGATGGATTTGTATTTGGACGTGAGTTCGTGAGCAAGGACTCGGATTTGGCCGGTCAACTGGAGTTGCGCAAACACTGGTATCGATTCATGCTATGGGGACGCCTGGGTTATGATGTGAGCTTGACGCGTGACTATTTTGAGCAGCGTTTGGCTACCCATTTCCCACAGGCAAAGAGTGCGTTGCTCTATGACAGCTGGGCAGCCGCCTCGCAGGTGATTCCATTGGTGAACCGGTTCTTCTTTAGAGTCAATGACTTTCAATTCTCCCCGGAGGCCTGCAACTACAACAAGGGTTTCCTGCCCATTGATCAGTTCTATGAATATCCGCCTCTGCAAGGGGCAGGGCTATTGTCTGTACAGCAATACGCGGCCACTATAAATGAAGGTAAGGCAGTCAATGGTTTGACACCCATGCAGGTAGCTGACCGCCTGGATGCCATGGCGAAAAAAACACTGACGGGTGTGACCAGCCTGCGTATTAATGCCTCAGGTCACAAGGAACTGATGGTCACACTCTCTGACATGGAGGCCATGGCCTATCTGGGACGCTACTATGCTGATAAGATCCGGGGTGCTGCTGACCTGGCAGTCTTCCGGGCCAACGCCAACCAAACCCAATACCATCAAAAAGCTGTGGGCCACCTGACCCACGCCATTGCAGAATGGGAGGCCTATGCCAAGGTTTGCACGGGTCAATATCGCACACAGCTCTTCTCTCGCACAAACTATCTGGATTGGTGGAAACTGTTGGCTGATGTCAAAAAGGAAGTGGAGAATGTACGGGCTGAAATAAAGGTGGAGATGAAATGAGGATATGACAGCCGATGAAAAAGAGGCTTGGCTCTGGGAGACGTATGGTAAAGGCATCCAGGATGTTCATGCTGTGCAACCCAACCGGCCTATACGGTTTATACATCGATTCTGGCTGACTGACTTTGACAAAATCGACAGACGATTTGGCCAGCTCAAGGATGGCTACGATATGAGCTACAAGTACGCCAAGGCCAGAATAAATACAAAACGGCAGCTATTGCCAGCCTGGAGCAAGCATTAAGCCATTGGCAGCAATACGCCGCAATTCTGGATGCCCAATACATCAAGATGAATATTTCAATGCAGAGGATATTCGACTGGCATAAACTGGAAATTGAAATCCAGGAGGATATCAATATTGCCAGAAGCGCAGAATAAAACCGGCCCGTTGTCCAGAGCTCAATCAGAGATCAAGGTTTTTTCCTAACGGCTATGCGTTCTTGATGAGACTGAGGTCACCGGTTTTTCCTGCTTCCAGAATTGGCCCCATATACTCATCAATCATATCAGCGGTCAGGGGGATGGGCATGTTTTCCAGTTTCATCTTGAGTTGGGGATTCTTGGCTGCAGTAAGGGCTCGCTCAATATGAGTCTGAGTGAAGCCCGGGATCTCGCCCAGTGTGGTGGGGAAATTGACGGCCCTGGCAAAGGCAAAGAACCCATTGGCCACAGCCACGCCCAAGTCACGTCCGGAGAGGGCACTGAGATCCTTGGTCACGTAGCCAGCCTGCTGAAGCAATCCACCGACCAACTGGAGGGGGCCCTTCACGGCCGGTGCAAAAAAGACCGTGTAATAGGGATTCATCATGGCACAGGCACGTCCATGGGTGAGTACGTCTACCAATGAGAAACTGGTAAGATGACCGCCATTGGTACCACCGATCATGATGGCATAGCCCCCCAGGTCAGTGGCCAGGCAAATGGCCTCGCGTGCCTCTGTGTCCTGCGGATCTGTGGTCAGCCTGGCCAGATAGTCGATCACCAGACCAATACCGGTTTTGGCAATGGTATGCAGGTGATCATACGACTCCTTACCCACAGCACCATAAAAGACCTCAAGGATATGGGCAATACCATCCAGGGCACCATCGAGGGTAAGGGCTGCAGGTGCTTGATGCGTGACTGAGTAGTCAAACACGGGATAGGCTGGCACAATGGCCTCGTCTACGATTAGTTTTTTCTGCCCAGTACTGACATCTGTGATGTTCGAGTATTTCGTTAGATGCGCGGCTGAACTGGCTGCAGTTTGAATGGCAATATGTGGCGTTAATGACTTGCCTGTTTGTTCGATCTTCTTTGTCACCAGGCCCACGCCGAAGTAGTCTTCGATCTTGCCTCCCAGGGAGCGCAACACCTCAGCAGCCTTGGCTGCATCAATGGTGCTGCCGCCGCCAAAGCTAATGATCACATCGGGATCGGCCTGCACCAATTCCTTTTGAATACGAGCAAGATCTTCGAGCGGGGCATTGGGGCGGGCCCCTTGAATCTCCGCGCAAAGCGTGAGTCCTGCCTGTTTGACAGATTCTCGAATCGTGTTCATATGTTCGTTACTGCCAGGGAAATCTGTATAGATTAACACTGGTTTCTTTCCAGCCTTGACAGCAATCTGTCCTATATCCTTTAGTATCGCATTGCCGAAAATATAGGTATCTCCCTTAAACTCCTTGAGTAGTTCGCGTGCTTGATCAAACGACTTCATGCTTGACTCCTTAGTTTAGTTTCTAATGGGTATTGCGTAGGGGCCATCCTCTACAAAGGCAATTGTTGGGATGTCGCCGGCCCATTTGGGGTGTGACACCACATATTTAACTGCGTTTTGAAGCATGGTCCGTGCTTTGTCTTTATCCGACGCAAAGTGCGCGTCACAGCTCAACATATCGTAGCCCGTCAAACCTGGAATGATCTGGCAATCCTCAGGCGATATCTGTGGCGCACAGTAGATCAAGCCTTTGGGCCCCACCTGACGCAGGGGCTTGGCCCACATCTGGGGCTGCCACTGGTCCTTGGTGAACACCCAGTCCGGATGACGCAATATGGATATGTAGCGATCTGGCCCCAGGATCTTCAGCAGATGGAGCAGGGTTCTATATTCCGTGCCACCCACAGGCTCCACATCAAAGTTGTTTGCTGCCATAAGAATGAAACCATTGTCCTTGATCACGGGCATGGCGCCCACGGCGGCTTTGGCACATTGATAGTGGTTTCGCCCCACATAAGCCCCATGCGTTATCACAATATCGTATGGATCCGATATCGGGATCGATACATAGGCTTTTATGGTCCTAACAGCCGCCTGATGCGCGGCTTCCAGGTCTCCGGCAAATACGCCGGTGAGTTTAAGTTCATGATCCAGTGTCACATTCACAAGAAAGTCCACGCCCACTGCCCGTGCAACCTCCAGAGCTTCTTCATGACAGGGATTGTTCTCCAGGATGAGATTTGTGGCTTGGGGGTGCTCCAGGAAATCCACACCGTGAAATCGGTGTAGGGTTTGTGTGTTTACCAGAGCCGGACATACGCCTTTGCGTCCCCCTGAAACGCCGGCCATAAAGTGACCCTCCACCAGGCCAGTGACAATTTTAACGTCAGCATCGTGGAATATCTCATTCACATGTACCTCAGTTCCCTTGGAGGTATGAGCGGCCAGCACCTGCGAATCCAGGTTTTCACAGTCATGATCCACAATGCGATACTGATCCACCACATCCTGTCCATACATGGTTATGCGATCGTCCAGGGTACTGGCCCGGTGCATGCCATTGCCGATCAAGATACAGATATGCTCTCTGAGCACACCTGTGGCCTCGATAGTTCTCAAGAGGACGCTTAGAATGCCATGCTCATTCTTGTAGGGAATTGGGCGCGTAATGTCAGAGACGGTCACACATACAGTGATTTCGTTGGCTGGCTTATTCTTGGAGCGAACAATGGCACCCAGAGGATCAGATCCAATAGGGCTACGCAAGGCATGTTCTATGTCAGCCTCGGAAAGAATCCGTTGACACGCAGGCGACATGCGCAGGTGTTCGCAGGTAGCAGGCACTTGGACCTCCAATTGATCCTGGCCAAAGGGAACAGACAGAGATTGCCAGCTCTGAGTGTCACACTGTGTTATACGATCGATGGTTGTTTTATCCATGGGATTATATCTTGTCATAAAACAGGGGCACCAATACCCAACACAATAAATACCGGCAGACGCATGAACCTTTTGAAGATCGCTTCGCCCTTAAGCATCAACTCATCTTTGTCGCTCATACATCCATCCTTCATTCGTCGTCCCTTTGTTTGGGTTGTGCTGTGCTCTGTTTTTGCTTTACCCATCTGGCGACCAGCGAAGTAATGATCGGTGTCACCAGTGCGGTTGTAATCATTGAGGCCGCCACCTGGGGCGTCGCGATCTGTGCGATATGCTGAAGGCTGGGGTCGGCCAGGGCCACGGCAGCTGGCGTGGCGACCGCGTTCCCCGCAGTACTCGATACGGCGGCACCCGCGATACCTGTGCCTCCGGTGGCTCGGTCTGTAAAAATGTTCAGTGCTCCGCCGAGACACGAGGTCATGAGGCCCAACAGAACCCCCGGCAGACCGGCCTTGACGATCATCCCAAAATTGATGCCTGCGCCTAGTGCGAATGCAAAGAATGGTATGAACACGGGCCCGCTCGAGGTCAGAAAATCCTTCATCCGTTTGTCGAGGTTCCCCAGAAGCATCCCGATTAGAATCGGGACGATGACTGCGACAAGCGACATAATGGGGATATTCGCAAGCCCGGCTGTGCCCATGGCGATCATGGTAAGAAACGGACCGTCATTGATGGAGACCACTGCAATCGCCCCCACATCCGTCTCATCACCGAATTCGCCGGTAAGCGCCGCATAAAGACCACCATTGGTATTCTCCATGGCTGCAATGACCGCGAGTGCGGATAGTCCAAAAAGACCATTCTCACCGAAGAACCTGTTCACGATGAGCCCGAGGCAAACGGCCAGGCCGAATTTGCTTAGGGTAATCGCTGCGCCCTTTTTGATGGCTTTCGGGGCGGCTTTGAACGACATACCGGCACCCATACAGAGGAGAAATGCCCCGATCAGAGTGTTGGCTCCAGTCTTGAACAGCGCCGTCGTAAAACCACCTATCTCCAGGGCCTGAGGCGCAAAGGTATTGATCAACGCTCCAAGCAAAAGGGGGACAACCATCATGCCCCCTGGAATCCTTTCTATCGTCCGTTTTATTTCCATCTTGAGGTTTCCCTTAATCACTATCAAGAGGTCGAGTCCTTAGATAAATCGACAACGACTTAAAATACGCTACGGAGTGACATGTCACCAGAGAAAATCAGAGCTCGACGTGCTATTTTTTATCTAACACGCATATCAAGGACGTGAGCGTTCTCAGATAGAGTTTGCCATTGTTAGTATAACGAATACCCAATGTCTTCTCATGATAACTGACTCCAAATAGGTGTTCTTGGTCGTTCTCTCTGAGAGGCAGTATATCGGCGATCAGGGAATATATCCAGTGTGCTGTTGATTGTTTGAAGCGGTGATTTGTTCTGAGTTGTTTCTGGTTGTCTGCAAATCTTTGCCAAGGGATATGGTTAGGCTAAAAAAACTTTATAACTATAAGACGCTTAATATTAAGGGGATACGGGTATTTCGGCGATTCCCAATCTATATGGCAGGAAACTGGGAAAGGCTTGTTTCGTTTACACAGGAGATCACTGGGAAATCCTTGACTTAGGCAGAAAAAAAGGATATTGTATTTTGTATACAAGCACGTGGTGCGTGCCATTATCACATAACAATGATAGACGTTATTATGTGATAGGTTTCTGTATCAAAAACATGATTTCTGCAGGACGTTGTTGCCCAGAAACTGCGACGGAGTCCATATTCATTAAGCGTAAGAACTGACTGCCTCAATTCTCTTGAGGCGTTTCTTCGGTAGGGCTGTATTTGTAAAAAAGTTGCATGCTGATACATGGACTATGCCCTATTGTTCGATCTTTTCAAAAGATGTACAAGACAGAGATTCATAGAAGGGGTCTGATTTGATGGGCCCTGGAAACGATATTTATAGTTTGTACTGAAGGAGAGACGTTATGAATGAGATGATCATGAGAAGAGACATCAAACCCGCTTTCAGGTATATTGTGTGCGTGGCGATTCTAATGTGCGTGACTACGGCCATGGCCACTGTCGGGCAAGTCGATGGCCCGCCGGCAGGGCTTGCGGTCATGGAGGCGGAAAACTATGACGCCATAGACCCCGCTAACAATGAGTTTGTATGGGGATTTTACGATTCCGAATTTGCTGAGTATAGTGCCGAGGGCTATATGCAGACACTCCCAAAAGGCACCAATGTTATGAGTGATCTCACTCGCAGTCCTCGTCTGGACTACGATGTTAAGATTAGCCAACCAGGCACGCTTTATATATGGGCACGCGTGTTGGCGCCCGCTACCGACGAAAATTCCATCCATCTGGGAGCTAGTGAGGCAATAACGGCCGATCGAGTCAATGTCCCGGAGATTGGCGAATGGGTATGGAAGAATGTGGCCAATAATGGCGATCGAGCACAGGTTGTGGTGGATGCGTCCGGCTTGGTGACCATTAATTGCTGGATGCGTGAGTCCGGTTGCTGTGTGGACAAACTATTGTTGACAAGCGATGCGGACTATGTACCGGAAGGAGAAGGTCCCGTTGAAACCGGAGTATCCTCTGGAATAGCGAATAGCCCCTCCCCCTCCAATGACTCTATGGACGTCCTACGTGATAGCCTTTTAAGTTGGGCTCCTGGCGAGTTTGCAGCCAGTCACACTGTTTATTTCAGTCACATTTTTTCTGACGTGAATGAACGAAATGCCAGTGCTCTTGCGGCTGAGGGCCTCGACGTCAATGAGTTGGCTTTGGAAACACGTCTGGATTTTGGAGAGACCTATTTCTGGGCTGTGGACGAGGTCAACGGCGCTCCTGACTACACCGTATTCCCAGGTGAAGTTTGGAGTTTCACGGCAGAGCCCTATTCGATTCAGATAGCAGGTTCCGAGATGATTGTATCGGCATCCAGCTTTTCTAATGGAGACTCGATGCCGGAGAAGACCCTGGATGGTTCAGGGTTGGGTGAAAACGAGACACATGGTATTGCCACTGAGACCATGTGGTTTACGGCCATGGGTGACATGGATCCCTGGATTCAATATGAATTTGATGATGTCAAGAAGCTGGACACCATGAAGATCTGGAATTCCAACAGTTCTGCAGAAGGCTTTATTGGCTATGGCGTCAAACAAGTTAAGCTTGAGTATTCTTTAGAGGGTGAGATCTGGGACATATTTGAAGATGTCAATGAACTGAGCCGCGCTCCAGGGGCAGCCACCTATAATCAATATGATGAAATTGCATTTGGTGGTGTGGCAGTCAAGATGGTTCGTTTGAATATTCAAGACAACTGGGGCGGATTTATGCAGGCCTACAGTCTTGGTGAAGTTCAATTTAATGCGATTCCTGCGGCAGCTCGTACGCCAGACCCTGAGTCTGGATCAACAGGCATTCTTCCCAATGCTGTTGTGTCTTGGCGTGCAGGCCGTGAAGCCGATCAGAGTATTGTCTATGTCAGTACCGACCCCAATGAAGTGGCTGCTGGTATAGCCTCCTCTGCCACAGCCAATACCCATGGTATCAATCTCAGCGCCTTTGAAATTCAGATGGGTGAGACCTATTACTGGCGCGTGGATGAAGTCAACAATGCAGAGACTGTGTCTGTCTGGGTAGGTCCTGTCTGGAGTTTGACAATCGTGGACGCGGTGGTCGTGGATGATTTCGAAAGCTACAATAACATCAGTCCTGGCCGTCCGTTCCAAGCCTGGCTTGATGGCTTCGGCTATTCTGCGGATGAATTTTTCCCAGCAGGCTATGGTGGCAATGGTACGGGGTCTGG
Organism: uncultured Pirellulales bacterium; assembly: GCA_964494325.1. Classification (GTDB taxonomy): domain Bacteria; phylum Planctomycetota; class Phycisphaerae; order Sedimentisphaerales; family Anaerobacaceae; genus JAIPFM01. The sequence continues at coordinate 8,030 of CAZBTJ010000045.1, read as the reverse complement.
TGTGGGCCATGACATCTGGACTGCCAGTCGTCCCCACTACAATGGCATGATCATGGAAACCGACAACACCTTGCCCGACAGTGGGCAGTCTTTGCCTTTCTATTACAACAATGCGGGCAATGTGGCATCTCAGATTGAACGGGTGTTTGCTGTATCACAAGACTGGACTATGGGCGATGCTCAGAGTCTGGTGTTAAGTTTTTACGGTGATCCTGGAAACACGGGCCAGTTTTATGTCAAGATCAACAATACCAAAATTGTCTATGGTGGTCCTGCGAATGCGATCACAACACCCTATTGGACCCAATGGAATATCGATTTGAGTACCCTAGGAAACCTTCAGAATGTATTGAAGCTCATAATAGGTGTTGATGGCAATGCGGCTTCCGGCAAGTTTTTAATTGATGATATTCTGCTATTCAGAGAGGCGCCTATGGCCGCCAGTGAACAGATTTGGCTCGAAGCCGAGTCTGCTGCTCTTACCGAGCCAATGCAGGCGTTCTCGGATAAAGAGGATGCTTCTGGTGGTTCCTACATTGGAACGGACGATGCGGGAGTCACAGGAGATCAGTCAAGTGGTGTGGCCAGTTTCACGTTTACAGTTCAGGGCGGTACCTACAAGATCAATGTCCGTGTTATTGCGGGAGCTGCTGGAGATTCCTTTTGGGTTCGCTTGCCTGGAAGTACCATGAATACGATACCACCGGCTGGCAACAACGGCTGGGTTAGGTGGAATGGAATTCCCGCTGGGGAGTCCTGGCACTGGGACGATATACACAATGACGAAGATGGCAGTATTCCTGTTCACTTTACCTTGACAGCAGGTACGCATACCCTGGAAATCGGCTATCGCGAAGATGGAGCATTCATTGATGCGATTGTCATAACTGATCAGCTTTGACAATGACTGGACACAATGATTTTTGGGCCCCAATGGGCCAATCGTGCTGTGAAAGTTCGTAATTTGGAGGTCCATACTCGTAGGGGTATGGATCTCTTTTTATTGTAGAGGTGCTCTGAAAAAAGCCTTTTAAAAAGGTTAGAGTTGGAAGGTGTTTGTAAGTGACGTATTTTTAGTGTGTTAGGTGCATTGTTGGCGTGTTCTGTGTGTGTTTGTCAGGACCTTTCATTTTCTTGTGTACGCTTTGCGTAATTTGTGCAATAGAATACTGCCTGTTTTAGTGGGCCTATTGGAGTATGTGAATGCATAACAAAGAACAAGAATTTGAGGCTTTTTTGAATATCACGGAAAACAGATCTCGCATCCTGGCGGTGATCATTGCCATGGTACAGGATTTTTCAGTCGCTGAAGATCTATTCCAGGAAACCGTGCTGCAAATCCTCAAGAGTAGTCATCTGTACGACAAGGACAGGGCGTTTCTGCCCTGGGCCTGCGGTATTGCCCGCAATGTCGTGAAACGGCATTGGCGAAAGCTGAAAAAGCAGCCCGTGTCCATGGCTCAAGAGATCCTGATTAATCTGGCAGAACTGGCCGTGGAAGATGATCCAGATCTATGGCGAGAAGAACGGGTGGCATTGCACCATTGTTTGAAGAAGATGCCGGATCGCTTTCAACGACTCTTCATTTTGCGATATGCCCACAATTATAAGGGCAAAGAGCTTTCAGAGCGTGCCGATATTCGTGCCGGCTCGATTCGGACCACGCTGGCACGTTTGCGCGGAAAATTGAGGCAGTGCATCAGTATGCAAATTGAGGTTTCTCAATAGCTGGAGTAAGAATAATGACTGAAAAAGAATTTGAAAAAATGCTCGCCTCCTATTTGGAGGGTGAGATGGATGAGCATGATTTGTGGTCTTTTCAAAAGGCCATCAAGGAGATTCCAGCGTATCGTCGACGCTTTCAAGAAGAACTTCGTTTGCATACACTGATGCACGAGGCTGCCAAAGAGCAGGTGGCTCATAAGAAGCTGACGTCAGTTAGTCTGTCAGCCACGCGCACTCAATGGGGTCGTCGAATCTCTGCTGTGGCAGTCTGTCTGATCGTGGGAGGGTTGCTCGCAGGGATGGTATGGTTTAATTTGCTTCAGCCACAAGACACAGGGTTTGGGGTTTTCTTAAATGTATCCGGTAGCGAGCCTGTCAAGGTGGTACGGCATGGGCAAATGACGATCGCTCAGGCAGGTACGGTTATTTACCGGGGAGATTTGATTACCTCAGGTCAGCGTTCTCGTGCCACCATAGAGCTCAATGAAGGCACCAATCTTGTTCTGGAAGAAGCATCTGTGGTTTTGGTGGATCAGACCCCAGACGCACAGACGATAATACGGCTTGATGCGGGCCATGCTTTGTTTGAGGTTGAAAAACGTGATCCCAGCATTTCCCCTGTGTTGGTACAGACGGCCGATGCCACAGTGGAGGTCTTTGGGACATTGTTTACCCTGGAGGCCGCACTCGAGAATACCCGCCTGAAGGTCTACGAGGGATTGGTGGAGTTCAAGCAGATCAACGATGGCCAGGCCGTGAAGGTCGGGTCAGAAAAATACTCGGAAACGGGTTCCGGTCCACTGGTGGTGGGGGATCTTTCAGAACTCATATCTCATGAGCCCCAGTCCGTAGAGCTGACGATTCCAGCCAGTGATGATGCGTATCTTGACTACAATAAGGCTTTTAACAACAGTACCCTGAAGGTGGAGGGCAAGCGTCGGACCTTCTACCTGAAGTTTCATGTGCCAGTCACGGGTCAGATCACCGGGGCTCGACTACAGCTGACTCAAATGATTGACCCTGGATCTGGGACCCTCCGTTTTCATAGTGCCAGTGACAACAACTGGTCAGAAGATCAATTAACGCCTCAGAATGCCCCAAAGGCTCAGACAGAATGTGCCCGATATGTGGGCGTTGTCATGCCCCGGCAGACCATTGAGGTGGATGTGTCCAACCGGGTACGCGGCAAGGGATTCTACAGCTTCGTGGTGACCATGGATCAAGGCAATACTGGGCATGACATCTGGTTCGGATCGAGTGAAAGCCCATTTCCTCCCAAACTGATCATTTCTTACATGCCTGAGGATGATTTGAATTGATCGAATCAAAGGGACTACCTCTCAGTTTGCAACTCTTTACAAGGATTTTCTGGCACAAGCCCCATGGATAATCATAGTTTTGTGTGCACGATTGGGTGTGGCTGGGTAATGGGTAATGTGATTGAATTTGCATTTATAATCAGCCATTAGGAGTACACATGAGCAAGCGTAGACTACTGGGCCTGACCACGGTTTTATTCTGTATCTCCCTGTTTATGCCATGTATGGGCAATGCCATGGCAGTTGAACCTGCGTATAAGACAGAAGTTTGGCCAGCAGGTCGTACGCTGGTCTGGGCTTCTCCTGGTCAGGGCGGAGACATTGATGATCCAGACAACTGGAGGACCGAGTCTGGAGAGGCTGTCACTGCCATACCTGACAGAAATACAGATATCATTCTGCCTGCCGCGAAATCTCTCTATATTGTCAAGGGCGGGCGTATTAACCAGCTGCGTCACGTGACCATAGAAAGTCAGGCCCTGCTGACTGGCAAGCACCGCAATGAGGTTGAAATCTGGGGCAACTGCTGGGTCAAGGCCGGGGGCTATGTCAAATATGTGTCCATCCGGGGTGACAAGCACAGTTTCTTTCGCCTGGACGAGGGTGTGTTTCCCACTGCGGAGAACGGCCTGAAATACATGCATCCCAGTCGGCGTGTCCCCTTTGAAAAGCAATGTCGAAGTCAGATCTCCCACAAGTTTCAGGTCTGTAAATATGGCACGGCTTCCGTGGAAATGATCGGCAACATTGGGGCCAGTGACGAGGTTATGCTGCAGCACGGTAAGATGATTATCAAGGGTGATTTTCGTTTTAGTGGAGTCACAGGTAAAGGCGCCTTTGAAATCTATGATGGCGGTATTCTGGAATTGCAGTCCGGTGCGCGTATTGCCCCGTTTGATCCGAGTAATCGAAAATGTGTCTACAACATGGACATCTATCGCAATGGTGTGATTCAGGCCGGTTCACCGGAACGTCCCCTGACAGAAGATGCCTATCTGTTACTGGGGTTTGCGGAAAATGACAAACCAGGACGTACAGGGCTTTACGCCGCAGTTGGCTCCATGATTCGTGTGTATTCCAAAGATCCTGCAAAGGCTCGTTTGATTATCAGTTCAACTTCCTCGGTTGAGGGTTTTCATACGGGCGTGGGTAATCTGGTGGGCAATCCCCCTGAAAAGGCGGCAGGCAAGAAGGGCATTGCCATGCAATTGGCTGGAGATATTCAGTTGGATGGTGTGGTGTTTGACTATGTCAGCGAAGGTGGCATAGGCCTGGCAGACCCGGATTGGATTCAGCAATGGAAACACATCAGTTATGGCTTTCATTGCGCTGGCACCCCCGAACAGTTGGTGAGTTCGCTGGCAAGCAATGTGAATGTCAACGCCTATTACCATGATCGAGGTAGCGATCAAGCCTCGGAATACGCACTGACTGTCACAGCCATGAAAAAAATGGCAGACTATCTTGAGCAGGCGGATCCTTTTGCCTTGAATACAGAACCGGTCAATACGCAGACCGCCACCATTGGTAAGGGCAAGAAGATCAATGTGCCAGTGGCTGTTATCTTTGAGACCCCGGTTCAAGTGACGATTCGAAGCAAGGTGCCTGGTGCCAGAATTCGATACACCACGGACGGCTCTGAACCCGCCAAGGATTCCCCTCAATATGCAGGGCCCTTCACCATTTCCAAAACCACCAAAATACTGGTCAAGGCCTATAAGCCAGGCATGGGCTTTAGTCCCACCTACTCAACGACCTATGTCTTTAAATAATCACCCGATAAACGCCAGAAAGAAACCAATATGACAAAAAAGCACGCTCTCTTCTACTTTACTATCGTGATTCTTGTCTGCTGGGGCTCATGGGCCCATGCAGTGATTAATGTGGGATTGCAGCCCTATGACCTGTTTCAGTCTCGATACAAACAGGTGGTGATCCTTACCATAGATACCGTGGAACCTCAGGCAGGCCTGGTTTACTGTAAAGTCACCGAATCATTGAAAGGCAAGATTGGGGTTGGGCAAAAAATCCAACTCAGTTTTGTGGGCGATATGAAGCAGATGGTGGCCCAGTATGATGAGCAGGGAGATTTTAAACCTGGGAAACCCATTGTCTGTTTGGCAGGGCGTACACGCCGCACCAAGGATTTGATGATCTATGCCAATGGATTCTATCTGGGGCAAATGACAGATGTCGCCCATTGGACTCTGGACAAGAGCGGTCAGGCCATGACCGGTGTGGATGGTCAGGCCATTAACACGTTGGCCGGCACCTGGAATGGTTCCACTGAACAGCTTGCACGTATGGTACGTGACATTGCCGCAGGGCGGGACTTTTTCCCACGAAAGGCCTATGCCCGTTTTGCAGAGGATCGTTTGCTTGATGACCTGGATAAACCAGTTACTGGCATTGCCGTCTATGATCTTGAAGGGGATGGTGATCTGGATATTGTGGCCTGTTCTCACGCAGGAGATCAGATTTATCTTCAGGTCAAGCCCAATGAGTTTGTCAACGCCACAGACACCATGGGCATCCAGAGTCGCAGCCGGACCTGTTCATTGGCCGACATGAATGGTGATGGCCTCACAGATATGTTGCTTGACCAGACGCTGTATTTGGGGCAATTTGCAGAAAAACGATTCCAATTTGCCAAGGGCAAGACATTGCCCATTGGCAGTGACAAACCTCTCAAGAGTGCCCAGTGGGTAGAACTCAATGGCGATGGGTATCCTGATGTGCTGGTAAGTCTGGCTGGTGGAGGGTTGCGGGCCTTTCAGAATCTGATGCCTGGCAGCCAGGGCTTTACTGAGACGACTGAGAAGATGGGCCTGGACCAAGATCTGTGCGGTGTCGGCCTGGATGGGTTGGTGACAGTGGGTGACTGGAACGGGGATGGACGCTGTGACGTTTTTTATGCTGCGGCTCAGGGTTTTCTCCTTCAGCAGACTCCGCAAGGACAATTTGAAGCTATCCCCCATGCTGTATCCTTTCAATTTAACTCGGGTGCACAGGGCAAACCAGGCCTGACCGGAGCCGGTGCCTTTTTACCGGTGTTTCAGCCTGACGTGATGGATTTGGTGGTGCCCCTGGAGGAAGGTTGGCTCATTATTGCCAATCACAAGGGGTTGCCGGTGGATGTCACTGACTGGGGCAATGAAATCAGTGAGGGATCACAGGCTCATCTGGCCACGATTGGCGCAGATCTTAATCTAGATGGGTATTGGGACTTCTATACCATCAGTAACACGGACAATGGCCATAATCGCTTTATTGTAAACCGGGGTTATGGATCTTTTATGCTGGCCTCTGTGCATAAACATTTTGAACATATGTTCAAGGGGCCGGCCCATCAACGGGGTGGCCAGGCCGTGGCGAGCGGCGATCTCAATGATGACGGGGCCCCAGACCTGGTATTGGGGAATGCACAGGGCCAGGTCGTGATCCTCTTGAATGATACACTGGCCACGCGAAAACCCATTGACCATGCCCCCGTTGAAATTGCGGCCATGGAAAAGGTGCGTTTGTTCAAGGTGCGTGTGCTTGGAAACAAGGGCGTGACCCAGGCTGTGGTGCGTTTATTGGCGTCTGACGGACGTGTGCTTGCGCACGGTGATATTGGATTGCAGGGTGGTACTGGCTCGTGCGGTCCTCAGGAAGTTTTGTTTGCCTTACGTGACTGTGACACGGCCCACAGCGTGCAGGTTCGCTTTGCTGATGGGTTCAAACAGACTGTGGCTTTGCCGGACACCCTGGAGTCGTACAATACGATGAATGTGGTTCGCACAGGGGAGGGCGATGATGCTTGGTAATGAGTCGTTATTCCACACAGACTTGGCTGTGGTGCCCATTGTGGTCAATGCGGGGGCGGCACTTCTCCCGGCCATTCTGGCAGGGTTCACCACGTTTGTGGCCTTATTGTTCAAGCCCAAAGAATTGGCTCGGATCTGTAAAGAGAAACCGTTCATCTCTGTTCTCGTTGTTATGTTGGGCCTGGGCGTATGGGGCATTGTTCATTGGTTCTCATCTGGTGACACCCAATCCAGTCCCTCCAGAGCACGAGGCCGAGGTGACCACTCTGGCGGCCTCACGGTCAATGGCATCTATGTGGACTGGACAAAGATCGCTCTGGCGCGGATCAATGCCCCCAAGGTGCCAGTGAGTGGAGGCCTCGTGGAAGCGGTGCCCGAGCCTGTGACTCAATCAAAGAACCCGTTTGTATTCCGAGGGGGATCAGATCGACGCGGTATCCAGGGGGAGGATATCAAGAGCATTCTAGAGCCAGCCTGGAGTTTTTATCCCCGTTGGATCGATGAAACAGGGGTCGAACAGGAGGATACCGAGGCCATGATCCTGTCCAGTCCTGCAGTCTGGGGCAATCGAGTGTATGGCGCCTCTTGCCTGATGGATCCTCCTGATAGCTTTGGTGTATTGTTCTGTGTGGATGCTGTCACTGGCAAACAGATTTGGTCTTTGGACAAGCTTGAGGGCACAGAGCTCAAGGGCTTCTTTAGTTCGCCGGCAGTGACTTCAGATGGACAGTACTTGCTGATTGGACAGGGGCTGCACCCGGATAGCCACTGTCGTCTTCTCTGCATCAAGGCCCAGACTGGAGAGGTGCACTGGACCCATGAGGTGGATCTGCATATTGAGAGTTCTCCGGCTATTGAGGGTGACATTGTGGTGGTTGGAGCCGGTGCCATTGAGGATCCTGCCACACACAAACCCATCAGTCATCCGGGTTTTGTTCTGGCCATGCGTATCAGTGATGGTACGGTCTTGTGGCAGCAGGATGTGGTTGATCCGGAAAGTTCACCGATCATTGCCGAGGGTGTGGCGTATATTGGCAGTGGTTTTAACGGGGAGGCAGTGGTGGCTCTGCACACAGATCCTCAGGCAGGGCAACGTATCAAATGGCAAACGCCCACGCCGTATCCCATTACTGGCGCTGTGACACTTTATGATGGTAAGGTGATTGTAGGCGGTGGC
>CAZBTJ010000044.1:0-38986 GCA_964494325.1 uncultured Pirellulales bacterium | reverse complement strand
ATCCAGGTCATTGGACTAAGCGGCTTCGCCGCATAACTGTCGGGCATTGTCCTGCTTGATCACCCTCCACCTATCTCCATACATTTTATATCCTTTCTACATCCCGGCCACAGGGACTGGGGATTCAATCTACTCTATGTATGGAGGATCCACTATGATTCCAAGAGGTAGTAATCTATTGTCACCCCAGAGCAAGGAAACTTGTAAAATCACAAAGCCCCAGGCGAAGCAAAAGGTTTCGTCATTGCGTCAACGCATGATCCGTGGGGAATAACAGGCAGAGCCGTTGGTGAGACCTGTCTGCATCATGCGAATGTGTGCAATGACGGCGGTCTCTCGCATAAGTCAAGAGTTACGCGGAGGCATCGGCCCTTCATGGTTTTCATGTTAAAGCAGTTTGTTGTTGGTTCTTCGTTGTTAGTTCTTCGCGTCTTTGCGCCTTGAGCGAATCCTATGAGCGGGCGCGCGATAATGTTTGCTTTGATTATTCCGCATTTTTTTATCTGTGTTCATCTGGGCTATGTTCTATGTTCTGAGTCCAGAGTCGAATTAGTGTCATTAAATGTGGCCTGAAAACGTTGTTGTCTTTTGGCCAACAAAAAATGAAAGGGCTGCAAGCCTCGTCAGCCACAGCCCTTTGAAAAAAACTATCACACATTCAGAAAGTCTATTCCGTTGTACCCAATTTGGACAGACTTGCCTGTTTTGTTCCGCCATAGGCACCCATGTTTATTCTTTCATCATTGGCTGATGGCTCAGCCATCCAGTTAGAATTGGGATCGCCGGCATCTATACATGGACTGGTGACATCATCCTGTATCCATGCTTGGCTAGTCTGGTCCCAACAGCCTGCTTGAGACTTCAAATGGAAGTCCCCCATTTCAGGATCTGCAAACAGAGGGTCCACATCAATATTGCCTTGGCCTATGAATCCGCCTTGGATATTACTGTAGGTTACTATGGGTGTGTCCATATTTGCCTGTATTTCATTCGGTCTGTTACCCCAGAAGATACAATTAGTCAGAGTGGGAAATCCACCGTCACTGAACAGGGAACCACCGAGGCCATCTGCCGAGTTGCCGCTAAAGGTGCAGTTAGTAAGGGCGAAATTGCTGTCTTCACTATAAATTGCGCCTCCAGGACCTGTCGGAATCCTTCTGCCAGGGCCTGATGCCCAATTACCCTTAAATAAACAGTTTTGAATGGTTGGACTGCTGGACTTGATGCAAATTCCGGCGCCATACACAGCCTTCCCGTTGGTAATGGTGACACCTTCTAATACGGACTCTGAACCTTCCCTGCTCTCAAAAACAAATCCACGGCCAACACCCTGGCAGTCGATGATACAGTCATGCGCACCGTCTTGGCTCCGTACAGTGATGGCTTTTCCTGAAAAGTCAATTTCACGATTTCCATTGCCAGTGTAGGTTCCAGGAAGGACCGTAATGATTTCAGTGTCAAGGGCGTAGTCGATTGCCTTTTGAATGCTGTCAAATGGGTGCTCAGCAGAACCAATTTCATTGGAATCGCTAAGATCGGGAACACCGGGACCAGGGTCATGGGACGCATCATCATCCACAAAAATATCGTAGTCCTTTGGAATCAAAGGTGTCACCGTTGCGTCCAGAGGTGAGAGTTCCTGGAAGTGGTGCATTATCGCTGTATCAATATCTTGGTCGACATCATCATAGTAATCAGTTCGAGAGAAGACAACGCTGTTATAAAAAGTTGGGTAGAGTACAGGATCAGTAAATATCATGGGATCAAGAGACAAGCCACTCGTACCGTACTGATACTGATCTCCTGTGCATTGGATCAACCCTGGCGTTGCATCATCACCGTAAAAGGAAACTGTTTTGAAACCGGGGATGTCAGTGTCAAAGGCATGGCATACCGTGACTGTCCCCTGGTGTCCAGTGATCATTTCCCAGTTGATCTGCCCAAGAATCATTTCATCAGGGATTCCATCCACCCAAACACCCTCCATGTTCAGATCATTAAAATAAATCATACCATTGGCGTCGGGACTGTAATCGTATAAATCTCGAACATCAGCAACCGTGTCATGGGCACGCATGTAAATGCAAATATTTTGCTGACGCTCGTAGAAAATGTGTTCCCGTTGTAGGTAGGGGGCGCTGTTAAATCCCATATAGGAACGAATGGCGCGGATGCAACCGTCTTTATTCGTCACAAACGCCCCTCCCCCTTGGCTGGCCGTATTTTCATTTCGGCTGCAGTTCCCGGGATCCCTCCCCAGTTTGTGGCGGTCTAGGATATCTACGCCAGTTGCTGACCCTGCAAAAATCTGCAATTCATCTCTGATCCAACGATCGGAAAAATGTGTTCGGTAGGTATTTGTGTAAATTTCAGAATTTTCAGGATTAAGGCCCTCTCCCCTATTATAGGTAGACATATATGGGCCGGATAAAAGATTGAAATTGTACGTAACATAGTCCTGACCTGCATCTTGAGCCAACGAACCGTCACTCTCGAACAAATAGACATAGCCAATGCCACCGTCTAATGGATCATGAATCCCTATCTGAACCTGAGTTTCTCCGAAAACACCTTCTGGAGGTTGAATGGCATCAGGAGCAAGCTGACCAAGATCCTTTGCCATGAATACCAGTTCATCGTCTCTGTCAAACAAAGGATAATCATCCGGCCCCACATGGGTTGCAGGGTCAGTGTAGGCCAGAAGTCCTTGGCCTGTCGCTGAATTGCCATAGACTGCTCCGAAGTCCACATATTTGCGTTCATCAATTTGAATGGGTATCTGTTTCCATGCCCCATCCTGCCAGCGAAATCCCACAATCTGGTCAACGGCCACTCCATTCAGGCTTCGCAACTCAACGCCACTCAGAACAACAGGATCACTGTCTCGATTGAGAGAATTGCTGTAGCTGACCAGCGGAAAGACAATCAGTCCGATTAAGACCATTTCAATTGTGTGCATTTTTGACAGTTGCATTTTAAATCCTCCTTAAAAAAGACCAATTTCATTCTACATTGATTTAACAGTGCAATTCCTTTTTCATGATGCAAGGGGAAGCTGCTTCATAGATAACTACACAGAAAAACAACCAATCTTGGAGTGGTTTGTTAAAAAATGGCAAATATTCTAGTTTTCTGGGATAATGTCTGCAAAATCAGAATCTGGCCTTGAGGGCACTGTGAATGACAAACTACCGTGACCATACGTCAATAGGGGGAAACAGTAGTCAATTTCCGCCTACAGAATGGACAAGGATCAGTCATCCCATTCACACTGAGTCCCTGATCTCTGAGCTGTATGCAAGGTACTGGAAGCCACTCTATGCCTATCTCAGAGGCAGGGGATTCAGCAATGAAGAGGCCAAGGACCTGGTGCAGGGCTTCTTCACAGACAAGGTGCTTGGTCAGGAACTCTTAAAAAAGGCCGACCGGACCAGGGGCAAACTCCGGAACTTTCTGCTCACAGCAGTCAAAAATTATGCCATGACCAAACAAAGGGGTAAGAAGTCTCATCAGAGCCTGGATCAGGACATTGAAAGACCGGCCAAGGGCTGTGATCCGGAGACTGAATTCAACCGTGTCTGGGCAGATGAACTACTCCAACAAGTGTTGCAGGAATTAAAGCAGGAGTGTCATCGCAAAGGAAAAGATATCCACTGGAAGCTCTTCCAGCAATGGCTTGTAGAGCCAGACGTGGAGGCTGAAAATGTACGTCTGGCTGATATCAGTGCGAGCTATGGCATTATGAATGCGGCCCAGGCCTACAACATGATTGCCAATATCAAGGAACGTTTTCGTTTCATCTTGAGGAATCACCTGCGTCTGCTGGTGGACTCAGATGAAGAGGTTGAAGTGGAACTTGGCAATTTCTTGAATCTTTTTTCCAAGGATACGCCAAGATCCCGATGAAATCTGAGTATATTCTATGAATGGCACAAAATGCACCAACGTATTCGTTGAGAATGGATCAAGAAGACAGGTGATAGACGAGACCCGGGGACCAAACGCATGAACGATGAGTTACACGAGTTCGACTTGACTGAGGGCCAAAAATCCAAACTCTTTGGCCTCGGCCTTGAGTTTAATCCCCATGATCGAAGTAGCGACATAGATGAGCAGAAGAAAGATCTGCTCTATGACATCCTAGCCAGCAGGTTGCCTCTTGACCCCTCTATTGCCGAGTCTCTGCCGGGTGTGGTCAAAGATCTGTGCCCCAGCCTCAATTCCATTGCTGGAGATACCATAGGTAATCTACTGCAAAATCCCCATACAGATATCTCGACGCTCAAACGGATCAAGCAGTATGCCAAGGAATCAGGGACTTCAGCCAAGTCCGAGGCCCAAACAAATGTGTATCTGGTGGTGTACTATGCGGCCATAGCAAGTGTATTGACATCTCACCGCAAGAAGATCACCCAACATTCCTACGAGGATCTACAGGAGTTCTTTCTGTCATTCTCTCACGAGGCGTGGATCCTTGAAGAAATCAAAGACTTGTTTCGGAAGGCACGAATGCATATTGAGAGGATTGTTGAAAGTGATAGCGGATGAATAGTTGGACTATACTTAGCAATATTTGTTTTTTCAGAGATTTTCTCGGTTAGTAATGTCAAAGAGTTTCTTAATTTCTTCTTCAGCAAGGCCTCTATTGTAGATGCGTACATCGTCAATCAGACCATTCCATTCGCGTCCCTCACTCCCAGCATTTTCACCTATTAAAACCGGATGATCATTTGCATTTATTTGTCCGGAAGCATCCTCGTAATTATCCAGCTTGCCATCAATGTAAAGGCTAATCCTGACTCCATCGTACACACCAGCAGCATGGTGCCACTTGCCATCATTGACTTTCACATTCCCTATGACGTCACTATACTGGGCGGCTTCAACTGTGAGACCGGTACAGGCAAATTGAAGCGTATCACCTCGATATCTGTGTAACCGCCAGGAATTATTACCCTTGGTGACAATGGCCTGATAGTTTTTGTCGAATGTACGAACCTTTATCCAAGCGGAAACCGTGATGGTCCCTGTCATCGTGTAAGCTGCGTGATTTCCGCAATCAATGAAGTCATTCTTTCCATCCAGGTCTATTACCATACCCTGGTTTGACTCACTGATGATCCGGGCATTCCCAACGAGTTGGCCATGGAGTTTCAGGCTTGCGCTATCGTGGGCATTGCCTTGATTGAAATGGTAGTGTACCAACAGACCATCGAATCCACGCGGGTACACGAAGACCACTGCCGAATCACTGGAAAAAGATCCCTCCGTCTCTGCGCATAGTAAAAGCTGATAGAGACCCGGTTCAGAAAAAAGTGCACACGGATCAACCACCTTTTGATTGGGAATGAACTGAACCTCACCAGGTCCCTTCGTGACATTCCAGTGCAAATCAAACGGTAGCAATTCATTGTCCTTATTGGTGCAAACCACGGTGCTTTCCAGTGGTACATGGTCCCCTACAGTTGCTGTAGTATGTTTCTTGGGTACACGGGCGATTAATGAGTCAGTTTTCTTCTCATGTCCAGCGGCAAAGAGCTCGGCGATGACCTCGGGCTCCAAGGCCTCACAATATATACGAACATCATCCAATAGCCCTGCGAACGAATCTGCCCCACCACCAAGCTGTAACTTACCTGTTCTGGGTGCGAGCGCACCAGTTGCACGCATTTTTGCATTCAGAATTCCATTGACGTAGAGTTCCAGAGTGAATCCATCATACACACAGGCAAGATGATACCAGCGAGAGTCTTCAACGTGACTTTGCGCCTCCAGAAATGCAGGGCCTCGTTTGTCATCGGGCAAGACGAGATCTATAACATCAAAACAAAACTTATCTATATCACCTCGATAAAGGATACGCCATGCACCTGTTTCATGTTGAACAATGGGAGCCCAATTGTCGCGTTGGAGAGAACCTTCGACTCTTACCCAGGCGCACGCCGTAAGTGTATCCCAGCCACTAAAAGCATGGCGATCAGGGCAGGCAGCACAATGATCTGCACTGCACTGTAGAGCAGTACCGGTTCTCCACGATACCCATTCAGGGTTGCCTACGAATTGACAGTCGTTGCGGTTACCAGATGAGTCATGGGCAACGCGTCCTTCTCCTTCATCCAGTTTCCACCAACCGATCAGATTTTCCGTGGGAAGATCACGAAATACACTATGACTGTAGGGATTCTCGATTTCAAACAGATTCAGCCGGTTCTGAAAGTTCACCTTCCATTTGGCTATTTCCTCAATCGGTAAGCGCTCAATTGCTTTTCGCTGCCAACTGACTGCATCTGAATAATTACCTGCTGCAGCACAGGCGGTTGCATACGTACTCAGGCAGTCCCAATGTTGCCAGTCCGTTAATTCACAGGCCTTCTGACTTGCCCTTAATGCAGAGTCATAATCCTGCACGTTCGGCTCTGGGCAAGTCGCCTGCAACCAGGCCAGTTCTTCCGGGGCATTCGGATCATTCGGTACGCAACGCAGGGCACGGTCGTAATCAACGACCGCATCCCTATACTGATGCTGCCTTGTTTTTAGTTCAGCTCTGGCATGGTAGGCTTGACCTATTTGACGAACAACATCAAATGCAGTGCCATTTTTTGTCACATCTCTCTTGGGCATGAGCCAATTCATTTCCTCCACAACGGCAAAGGCCTGCTCCAGTTCATTGAGTTGGATCAGTTTCTTGATCATTGTCGCAACAGAGTGAATCATCTCCGGGTCATCATGCTCTCTTGTTGCTTTAAGATACCTGTACTTGGCGAGTAACATTTCCTCTTCGGTCGTGGCTCTGATTTTTCCGTCTTCCATACGTTTAGGGACATGTGCAAGTACAAGACGCTGAACGTACCCCGGCTCCAGCGATCGCAGCTTCAGCCACTGTAGTCCGGCAGCCGTTATCAGTGCTGATCCATCTCCATTAAACCGAAGGAGCCTGGTTGGACGCTGTCTCGAACAGGCAAATACACGATCCAAATCAGGCAAGGTGGTGAGCACGGAAAGGTCATCGGATTTGCCTTCCTGGCCATAGGCACCATAGACGTCTCCAGTATGCAGATCCCATAGTTGCCCTGTTGTATGGACCTCGTCATTACCAAGCACCACAAAAGTACTGTTAGTGCTGACATCGAATAACCTCATTCTTTGACCAAGAGGGGTGGACATTACCTGGCTGCCATCCGCAGTCCTCCATGCTGTTATCTGTCCGTTTAGCTGCTCCAAAATGACGATGCTTGCATCAGGCGTAAAATGCCAATTGACAAGTTCCGACCCAGTGAAATCAACAATGCGTTCTCCCTCGATAGCTCTCCACAAGCTTCCTATAAGAGCCTTTTGACCTGGTCCGGTGTCTGTAAGAATATCTGCCTTGGCCTTCGTGATGAGAGTACTACCATCAGGACTGTATGCAGCTTCGGCCATATCAGGGAAATGTTTGATTGGAAAGTTACTGGTCCGATGGGAAAGCAAAACACTCTCAGGGTTCAATGTAATAAAGGTCGATGAACCACCGAATAATCCAGAATCTGTATTCCACCTAAAACCACCTTCAGTATCAAGGCTTGGCGCAGACCAGTTCTTGAGAATTCTGCTCAGATCTAAGCTAAGAAACCTATCATTGGCTTTGACTTTATTATGGTATCGGATAGCAAGATGGATTAAAAGCGAGTCGGTTCCTTCGTATGAAGCTGTATGCAATGCTAGATTCTCAAAATCCCAGAGCTTCAATTCTGATTCAACTCTTTCGCCAGCGTGGACAATATTTGGAAACACAAGCCACGAACCTGACTTATTAATGCAAAGAGTGCTGTAGAGTGTCTCCAATTGTTGCCATTTGGGGAGCCGGAAGGGAACACTACTAAATACCTGCTTGACATCGACCGTATTCCGGGTGAGCTCGGTCACCAGCTTACCCGTATCAAGACGGTATATACCGTATTTATGGTGAAATCTATCTATGTCCACCTTGACAATCAGATACAATCCACCTGGAACGAATGTGAGTGCACGGGTTTGAACATTCGGTATTCGGAGAATACGAGTTCCCCGCCTGGTTTCGAATACTGTAATCGTAGCACGCGCTGCATCTGAAAAGGCCACCAACTCTCTGTTCGAACTAGTAGCATGGGGTAGATGACTCGGCGCATCATACCCGAACTCCCATCTTGTGATTTCGCTGGCCGCCCTTATGACTGGGTTGCTGTGCTGACTAAAACAGGCAGTCAGAAGAAATCGAATAGAGGGGAGATCGCTCTCAAGTTGATAGGCCTCGTTCAGATAGATCAATGCTTCATCCAACTGTCCCATCTGGATAGACTTGCGACCCTGCTCTTCATAAAGATTCACCAGCCTACTCTTGGATTCTTGCTCGGCAGTGAGCGCCCGATTACGTTCAGTTTCGGCAAGTTGACGTTGTTCTTTTTCTGCATCACGTGCCTCAATGGCCTCTGCTTTAGCTTCATCGGAAACAACACGCATGCTTTCTGCGTTTATATAAAGCCTTGTACTTACAATTAATCCAGCAATTAGCAGGACGACAATCGTTGCCGAGGCAAAAACAGTCCCTGCATGTCGTCTGACGAATTTGTCTAGCCTATACGATACGGACTCGGGTCCGGCCATTAAGGGTATGCCATCCAAGTAATTCTGAATATCTTGAGAGAACTCGGATGCAGATTGGTAGCGACGTGCACGTTCCTTGCGCATAGCCATCAGCGGTATCCATTCGAGTTCCCTGCGCAAACAGCGAGCCAAGGAAACGAAGTCGCTTTGGCGCTTTTGGGCAATCTCTTTGGCCTCTTCGCCGAGGCTGGTCAAACGGGTACTCGGTGTCCTGGGCTCTTCATCAAGGATTACGCGTCGCATGGCATCAATGCCTTTGGCACGTAATGTCTCAGGGGTAAAAGGCAGGACACCCACAAGCAATTCATAAAACACCACACCCAGGGAATAAACATCTGAACGTGTATCAATGCCCTCAGCATTCATTTCCACCTGTTCAGGACTCATGTATTCTGGAGTGCCAATAACCTGGCCTACTTCCGTAAAAAGTGTCCGATCAGTCAAGGACTGCGCTTGGGCCTTGGCTATACCAAAGTCAATGACCTTGGGCAGACTCTGCTTCTCTTCTGTGGAGATGAGAATATTCGAGGGCTTGATGTCTCTATGGATAATACCCTTCTGGTGCGCATATTGGATGGCACTGCAGACTTCCTGAAACAATTTGAGACGCGTCTCAATCGTCAGCTTGTGCCGGTCGCAGTATTCAGTAATGGGCGTACCCTTGACATACTCCATGACGAAGTACGGTCGTCTGCCCTTGGTCATGCCTGCGTCATGGATCTTGGCGATATTAGGATGGTCGAGCAGGGCAAGCGTCTGACGTTCTGCTTCAAACCGGGCCAATATCTCTTTGGAATCCATACCAGGCTTGACAATCTTGAGGGCAACCCGCCGCTTGATGGGCTTACGCTGTTCTGCCAGATATACAATACCAAAACCGCCTTCACCCAACACACTCAGCAGCTTGTAAGGCCCAATCTCCACGCCCGGCCTCTCTACAGATTCACCATATGAGGCCGTAGCGTTGTCATCTGACACAGAGAAGAACGGCTTCTTCTTGTCTAGCCCCTCATTGTGTTTTTTCTCATTATCAGACATTTACTGAGCATCCACCAGAATTCACCCTGGGCTTCGTACCTCGTAGGGTATAGTTGCTTCCATATCGCTCGAATGACAATATCTAACTACTTTCCAAATCAGTGACTTATGTTATCCGTCCCATTCAAAGCATGCAAGCTCTATCTGGAAGGCAATGATTTCGGGACACGATTGGACGACTGATGAACTGGTCGCTATTTGCCATTCGTGCTTGGCGTGCTGCCGTTGTTGGAGGGTTGCGCGTAGTCATGCCGAACGTATGTGACGGATCTATTGAATCAACGTCCCAACGCGTTTCCAAAAAAAGTTGAACGTTGACTGCTGAGTGTTGAGAGTTTTTTTATCCCGTTTTCTTATCAAGTCATTTCATTTTCTTCTCTCACCAAGTGCTTCCTGACCAAAACGATTGTAATTACCTGGTCAAACAAGGTTTTATCGCTTGTTACAGTGAGCTCGACAGTCATAAGTTAAGCGAGGTACGAGCGTCCAGCATCTCGGTTAAACAGCGGGTGCGGTAGCAACGTTGTACCAGATTTAACGGTATGAATTCTAGGGATCAATAACTGTCACATGCTTACCTCGGGGTGGCACCCGGCTGTATAAAAAGCGATAGTTCTGTCTGGCTCACAAGATTCCGCCGCCGGCGGCGGAATTCAGTCATAGGCACTGAGTCTTTGGAGCAATCAAGTTGTCTCGGTATGCGTTCTGCAGGCCGAGTCCAGGCCAATTTGGCCGCTGGCGGCCAAATCTTTATCGGGGGGGCTTCGTTTCAGTGTTAAGTGTTAAACTGTTTGAACCGCTGCGCGTGTTGGTTAAACAGATTCCTCAATTCTTCGGAATGACTGGCGTCGTGGGGTATGTTTAATGGAAAACTCTAGGGCCAGGCCTTAATTGTGGAGTAGGAGCAGCAGGGGCAAGCCAACGCACTCTACGGAGATCACCTTCTAACGCGCCTTTCCGAAGATCTGACAAAGACGCCTTTGCCGGAACGAAAAACATCCATGGCTCAGGGACTTGAACGAACCAGTCCTGAGCCAATAGCGTATGAGACGGATCAGTCCAGGCTGGCGTCGTTTTCGTGTTTCTTGGTTGAAACCAGACCGTGAACAGCGTATATAGTTCATAATGTTCAGTTTTTAGTGTTAGGTTTTAAGTGTTCAGTATTTGAATGGGCTTTCGTTCATGTTGTTCTAGGATCTAGGGGTTAGAAGGATCGAGCATGAAGATTATTCAGATTACGCCGGGGTCGGGGGATAATTTCTATTGCGAGAACTGTCTGCGTGACCTTGAGATGGTCAAGGCGTTGCGCAGCCAGGGGCATGATGTGCTGATGGTGCCCCTGTATCTGCCGCTGCAGATCAAAAAGGACGAAGACGTGGCCAATGCCCCGATCTTTTTTGGGGGGGTGAATGTTTATCTGCAACAGAAGTTCACGCTCTTCCAGAAGACGCCGCGATGGCTGGACAAGTGGCTGGATTCCAAACGTCTACTCAAATGGGTGGCGCCCAAGGCGGGCATGACCAGTGCCAGGGACCTTGGCGAGACCATGCTTTCAATGCTCAGGGGCGAGCACGGACGGCAGCTCAAAGAACTCAACCGTTTGATGGACTGGCTGGCCCTGGAGGAAAACAAACCTGATGTGGTGTGCCTGTCAAATGTGCTGTTGGCAGGTTTGGCTGCTTCGCTCAAGACACGATTGCAGGTGCCTGTGATATGCTGGCTCCAGGATGAGGCGTGTTTTGTGGACACGTTGGAACAGCCCTATGCCGACGACGTGTGGGATTTGCTGCGTCACGCGTCTCAGGAAGAGATGGATGGGTTTGTCAGTGTCAGTGAATTTTACAAAAAACGCATGATACAGCGACTTGGTGTCGCTTCTGATAAGGTTGAAGTGATACCGCTGGGTGTCAATGTGGATTTGTACACACCTGCACAAAAACCTCCCTCGGTCCCTGTGATCGGATTCCTCTCCAGGCTCTGTAAAGTGCGAGGTTTGGATACGCTGGTGGAGGCCTTTATTCAACTCAAACGGAGGGACTCATTATCGACTGTGCGTTTGCACATCGCCGGTGGCTCAAATGCCGCAGATGAGGCGTTTATTAGATCGTTAAAATCGCAGCTGGATCAAGCGGGTCTCCTCGGTGATGTTAGCTTTGAAGAAGACTTTACCCTTGAGGCACGCCATCGTTTTTTGGAAAATGTCTCTGTGGTTTGTGTCCCGGAAACCGAGCAGGCCGCCCACGCTCTGTATGTGCTTGAAGCCCAAATCATGGGTGTCCCCGTGGTGGAACCGCGTATGGGTGCGCTGCCGGAGATTGTTGAAGCTACAGGGGGCGGGTTACTCTATGAAGGTCACAGTGTCGATGCCGTCGCCCAGGCGCTCATACCTCTGCTGAAAGAACCGGAAAAAGCCCGGGCCTTGGGTGCCAAGGGGCGTGATGGCGTGTTGATTAATTTTGATGTAAAAGACATGGCCAAACGCATTGTCCAGTATTATGAAACCGTAGTGAAGGAATATTCATGATTCAATTAAAAGGCGTTGAAAAACAGTACAAATCCCCTGGAGCCAATGATATGGTGTCTGTGCTGACAGGGATTGATCTGACCGTTGCCCCTGGAACATCGGTGGCGGTGGTGGGGCCGTCGGGATGCGGCAAGAGCACCTTGCTGAATCTGATTGGGGCATTGGATACGCCCACTCAGGGCCAGGTGTTTCTGGATGGGCAGGATCTTAGCGGGCTCAATGATGCTGAACTGTCCAAGCTGCGGAGTCAGAAGGTGGGATTCATTTTTCAGATGCACCATCTCCTGCCTCAGTTGACGGTTCTGGAAAATGTTCTGGTGCCGACACTGGCCAACAAAAAGGCAGACAGGACCCAGGACACAGCACGAGCCAAATCTTTGCTTGAACAGGTTGGACTTGAAGCCGTGTTGTCCCATCTGCCATCGCAACTTTCCGGTGGACAGCGACAGCGTGTGGCCGTGGCACGAGCGTTGATCAATCAGCCCAAGGTCCTGTTGGCAGACGAACCCACAGGGGCTCTGGATCAGGCCACCGCCGAGCAAATCAGTGACCTGCTCGTGGAAATCCACAAGACCCAGGACGTGACCCTGATCATGGTGACCCACGCCCAAGCCCTGGCCGCAAGAATGGACCAGCTCTACACCCTTGACAAGGGACGCCTAGTGTCCTCTGCTAATAACGAACAATCAACAACGAATAACGATTAACGAATAACCAATAACGATTAACTAATCCCAAGGAGTCCCTATGTCCTGGTGGCGATTTATACTTAAAAGCCTGTGGTATGCCAAACGCACACACGGCGCTGTACTTTTGGCTGCGGCCGTGGGCACGGCAGTCCTGGTGGGCGCCTTGTCTGTAGGCGATTCCATGCGGTTTAGCCTGGGACAGTCCATGGTTCAGCGTTTGGGCAAGACCGAGTTGGCCTTGACCGTGCCACATGGATTTGTCACGACCGATCTTTGCACGCGTTTGTCTGCGGCGATGGATGCCAGCGTGGCACCCGTGCTGTATAGTCGGGGCATTGTCAGTGATGGCTCTGGCAATCGGCGCATCAATCAAGTCAATATCTATGGTGTGGACTCTCGATTTTTTCAATTGGGTGAGGGTGGTAATCCCATGGAGGGGATGGGTACCGATTCGGTGGTCACTAATGACGCGGTGCTTGAAAAGCTGGCGATCAAGATCGGTGATACGGTTGTGCTGCGATTGGACAAACCAGAAGCCCTGTCCCGTGACCTGGTCCTGGTGTCAGAAGACAATCGTTCAGTGGCGTCTCGCTTGACAGTCGGTGCTGTGGCTCTACCGGATCAGATGGGGCGATTCAGTTTGGAGGCCAATCAGGCTGTGGCTTTGAATGTCTTTGTGCGGATTGACTGGCTGGCCCAACAGATGGAGCAGCAGGGCATGGCCAATGTGTTGCTTGTGTCCAATACAAAAACGACTGAGGCACAGGCCAATCAGGCCATTGCGGCCTGCTGGGACGCAGAGGACGTGGGCCTTGAGGTGGTGACGCTCTCTTCGAACAGAGCCTGTGAACTGCGGAGCCGACGAGTCTTCTTTGAAACCTCGATCAGTGAGATTTTGTTGGCTGACACAGATCAGGTCTCAGGTGTGCTCACATATTTTGTCAATCAATTACAGACCAATGGAAAGCACACACCCTATTCCATGGTGTCGGCCGTGGAGGGGCCCAGTCTGGGGCTGCCTGACCTGGGGCCAGAGGATATGGTGGTGTCTCAGTGGCTTGCCGATGACTTGAATCTGTCAGTCGATCAAGACGTGGCCGTGACCTATTATGTGCCGGGCGTGCAGCAGCGTGGGCTCGTGGAAGAACAAAAGACCTTTCAGGTTCGCCAAATCATCCCCATGGATCATCCGGCAGTCGACGCCAATCTCATGGCCGAGTTTCCTGGCATGACTGACGTGGACAATTGCCGGGACTGGGATACAGGGGTGCCTGTGGACCTGGAAAAGATCCGTGACAAGGATGAAGACTACTGGGATCTGTACAAGGGCAGCCCCAAGGCCTTTGTGAGTCTGGCAGCAGGCCAGGCCCTGTGGGCCAATCAATATGGCAATCTCACAGCAGTGCGTGTGGCGGGTCCGAATGATGCGGGTGAGCGCCAAATGCGCAGACTTCTGACCACACTTGATCCCGTTGCTCTGGGACTGTACTTCAATCCAGTCAGGGTTTTGAGTGAGCAGGCATTGGCCCAGGGTACGGATTTTGGTCCGCTGTTTCTCGGGTTGAGCATGTTTCTGATTGCCGGTGCCATGATCTTGACGGGCCTGTTGTTCGCCTTTTCTGTGGAGAGTCGGGCCGATCAGACGGGTCTGCTTCTGGCCCTGGGGTTATCAGGGCGGTCTGTGATGTGTGTCTATCTGTTGGAAGGCGTGGCGCTTTCTGTGGTGGGCGCTGTTGTGGGTGTGGGGCTGGGCCTTCTTTACGCCAAGGGCTTGACCCTGGCGTTGAACTATCTTTGGAAGGACGCCATTGCCTCGGCATTGGTTCTGTTTTTTGCCTCTCCAAAAAGTTGTGTGATTGGAGCCGTCAGTGGTATCGTCACAGCGGTGATGGCCATGGGGTTGACATTACGGGGACAACGTCGTTTGCAGGCCAGGGCCCTACTGGCAGGTGACACCGGGACACCTCAAAAACCTCGCAGAGATCGAGTTAATCTATGGGTCGCAGGGCTTGCCTTGATTGGGGCGGTGGTGATGGTGGCGGTACCAAGCCAGGATAGTCAGGCTTTGGCCGGCCTTTTCTTTGGGGCAGGGGCCTTATGTCTGGTCTTTGGCTTGTGTCTGTCGGATTGGCTTCTGGGTCGACTGCTCAAGACCTGGCACGGTCAGACATTGAGTACGCCGTCTCTGGCCCTGCGCAACACCACACGCAGGCGAAGTCGCAGCGTGGCTGTGATTTGTCTTTTGGCGGTGGGTGTGTTTGTGGTAGTGGCTGTCTGTGCCAATCGGCGCGATCCTCTGGCCACCTCCCTGTCCAGATCGTCCGGCACTGGGGGATTTGCCTGGATCGGTCAGTTCAGTGCAGGGGTACTTCAAAACCTCAACTCTCCGCAGGGGCAGGATGCCCTGGGCCTGGATCAAGCACTGCTTGACAAGACACAATTCGTGCCCATGCGTGTGCATGACGGTGATGAGGCCAGTTGTCTGAACCTCAACCGGGCGCAGAGTCCCAGGCTATTGAGTGTGAATCCCCATGCCCTGGCATCCCGGTTTACCTTTGTCAAAACCTTGGAGCCAACCGAGCAGCCGTGGCTGTTGCTCAATCTGGATTTGGGCCCCAATGAAGTCCCTGTGATCACCGATTTTTCCACGGCGCAGTGGGGATTGGGTAAAAAACTGGGTGATAGTTTAACCTACAGAGACGATCAGGGGCAGGTCTTCAATGCCCGTATTGTCGCTGTGATGGGCGTCTCCATGTTGCAGGGTAATCTGATTATGGCGGAGAGCCAATTCACCGCACGTTTCAAATCTGAGGAGGGGTACAGGCAGGTACTCATTGAAACAGATCCCAATCAGAGTCAGGCCGTGGAAGCGCATCTTACAGATCGACTTCAGGACCTGGGTTTGTCGCTCACTGGCTCGCGGGAACGTCTTGCCGCACTGAGTCAGGTGGAAAACACGTATCTGAATATGTTCCTGGCCCTGGGTGGTCTGGGACTGGTCCTGGGCAGTGTGGGCCTGGCCCTGGTCGTACTGCGCAACCTCCTGGATCGCAGGGCGGAATTTGCCATGCTCAGAGCCGTGGGATTGGATCGGACTCTCATCAGAAAACTGGCCTTTTATGAACACTGGGGGCTGCTTTTAGCGGGGCTTTTCTGGGGCACGGTGGCTGCAGCCATCGCTGTAGCACCGGCTGTACGCATGTCCTCTTACAAGGTGCCGTACACTGGCATTATTCTATTGCTCGGTGGCATGGCTGCGTTCGGTGCCCTGTGGGTCTGGATGGCAGTTCAAGCTGCCTTGAGAGGAACCCTGATGGAAAGTCTACGCAGTGAATAGATGAGAAAAGGCCTTGCAGTTGTATCGCGAACTCAAGGGGAATTGTGATATTGGCCTGATCGATTCAACGGAGCGGAATCATGCCCTCAAATTTTTTTAAAGACGCCGTGGAAAAAATCCTGGATGACAATAGGCGCCTCTCCCGGAGGCGAAACTCTCCTGGCCGAGGTGGTCGATAAGAAAAAAACTGATGCCGATGGCGAAATAGTTGGCCCCTGTTCAGTAATAATGATTACTGAACAGGGGCCATTGAGGTTTCTTTTTGTGATATCCGAAGGAAGAGGTCAGTCGATTTCTCTAATTTTTACATTTCGGAAATAGATGGGGGCGCCTGCATGTTTGCCCTGGAAACCGATTTGGCCGTGCGTTGGCAATTCTGCCAGGGGCTTGCTGAGCCAGGCGGGGATGTCGGTGCCGTCCGGGTTCTTGTCGGCTTGGGTCCAGAGAGACATGTCCATGGTTGTGATGGCTTTGTCGTTTAAGAGGATATAGATCATTTTGTCTTTGCAGGTGATTGTGAAGCGGTTCCACTCGCCTGCTTTTTTTACGGCCGATTCGCTGGCAGCCAAACGTCCAAAAATGGCACCGCATTGCCAGGTCTTGTCGGCTTTGGACCATTGTTCGGAAAAATCATCTGCGATTTGAATTTCAACAGAATTGGGAATCCAGTTTTGTGTGTCTGTGCAGTACACAATGACGCCGCTGTTTGTGCCATCAGCCGTCTTGAATTCAAGGTCAATAATGAAGTTGTCGTAGTCTTTTTGTGTCCAGATGGCCTGATCCTCGCTCGCCGTTAGCACGCCATCTTCAACGGTCCAGATGCCTTCTGGCGTGTTGGCGTCGGATAGGTCCTGAGCAAAAAGATCCGTCCAGGTGGCCGTATCAGGGTGGGCTGTCAATGGAAGGGATGGCTGGGAGGGGGCTTTTTGGCATGATTGTACCCAAAGTAGTATGGCTACCAGCAGGCAGTGCATTAGAAATCGCTTCATTCTGTTTTGCTCCATTTTTAAATAGACTCACTTGTTGCTTGTTTGGTATCGCAGTTTTCTGCTTACCCGAGGCGGCCAAGGCTACCAGAGACCCGCCAGAGATTCAACCCCCTTTTTTTCGGTGGAGTATCTGCAGTTTTGACATATGGTTTATTTGCTTGCTCCTGGGGTGTATTGAGCGTAACATATGCCTTTTTTAACAATCGATCGCATTTATTTAGAAGGGCTTTCATGCCAATTGAAATCAGTTACCGGGACCTCCGGAATCATGAGTCCATGTTGTTGGATGAAGTGCGTTGTGAAGCGTTTCGTGAGGCTTTGCGCGAGGTCGTTACGCCGGATTCTGTGGTCTTGGATATAGGGGCGGGGACTGGGATTCTCAGCATTTTTGCGGCGCAGGCCGGGGCGAGACAGGTCTATGCGGTGGAGCGGTCCCCTGTGGCCCAGTGTGCCAAGAAAATTATTGAGGACAATGGTTTGAGCGAGAAAATCACGGTTTTTCAGGGGGAAATGGAAGCCTTGGAGCTGCCTGAGAAGGTGGATGTGATTGTGTCAGAATGGCTGGGGGGGTATGGTGTGGATGAAAATTTGCTGCCCATTGTGGTCAATGCTCGGGATCGCTGGCTCAAACCTGGGGGGCATATGATTCCAGGCACCGTGACCTCCTGGATGGCGCCTGCCTATGATGCCTATTTGCAGGATGATATCGATTTTTGGTTTAGCCGCCCCTATGGCATTGATTTGACGGTGGTTGGCGAGGATGCGTTACGCCGTACCGAGGCCACCTGTAATCACATCAAACAGGAAAACTTATCCTCTGAGTCTCAATTAATGTGGATGATCGACAGCCATACCTGTACACAGGCAGAGTCTACCGGGACGTTCGAAACCCACATGGAGTTTATTTGCGATCGTGATGGTGCGGTGAATGTGCTGGCTGCCTGGTTTGAGACGAAGTCTGCCAATGGTGTGTTTTTGTCCAATGGTCCTGCCTGCCCGGATACCCACTGGGGTCGGACAGTCTTTCCCATCGGTAAAACAGTGCCTGTCAAAGAGGGTACTCGCGTCAAAGTCCACTTCTTGCATGAGCCCCATGGTAAGGGGCACTCCAATGCCAAGTGGGCCGTTGAAGTGGATGGGTATTGCTTCAAGTCAGAGGACACAACCCTGTTGACAGGCGATTTTTCTGAGGACGTGCAGGTATAGACACCGCCCGGCCTCTGGCCGGAACCAAAGTGTGAAGTGAGAAGTGTGAAGTGCGGAATCGCGTTGCGATGTAGAATATTGAGAATAAAAAACTTGAATGACAGCCCAGCAATTATCTGGAAAAGGATTTCAGTTGTTTGAAGTGAGTAGCTGAAGTTTTGCAAACTTCAAGTTTTCAGTTTTCAGTAGGCAGTTTACAGCAGGAAAAACGCGTTTTTCTAAAAACTAAAAACCAAAAACTGTACACCACAGGGCTTTTTGCAAAAGTCCTGTTAGCAGTACAGACGTACTCTTCTTAGTTGCATTTAAAACGCGGGATAGAAACGGTGATGCACACGAGACCAAAAGCGCAGAGGATACCACATTCAGGCAGGACGCCTGCCCAAGACTGGCCAAATGATGTGACATCATGGACCGCTTGAAGGGCCCAGTAAGAGGGCAGGGTCCGGGCAATGGTTTGAAAGGTTTGTGGGGTCACTTCAAGAGGCCACCAGCAACCGCCTAACGCACCCAGGAGCAGGGTGGCTAGGATACCGAAGCTCATGATCTGTTGCTCGTTGTGAAACAATACGCCAAACAGCAGGCCGAGGGCACCGCAAAAGAAGGCAAAGCTGAGGATCACCGGCACCAGGGCCCAGGGGTGGTCACCGAGCTTCATCTTAAACAGAAGTACGCCAGCCAGGAGCAAGCAACTCCCTTGGAGGATTGGTTGCAGCATACGCCCCAGAAGTTTGCCCAGAAAGATTTCGGTCATTGACACGGGCGAAGCCACCAGGCGGTTCAGACGTTTTTCAGTGCGTTCTTGCGCCAGTGTCAGGCCTCCGTACATGAGGGTCATCATCATCACAAACATCACAAGATACTGGGGCAGACTCCGGGCAAAGCCTGTGGGAGGGGGGCGAAGAGAAAAGTGGCTCTTGGTTTCTACGGATAGCAAGGCTGGCTTATTGAGTTCATCACGGAGCCGCTGTTTGGTTTCAGGAGACCAGTCCTGTTTGATCAGGTCAACAGCAGCAATGGCCGTGTTGAATTTGATGAGGCACCGTATCAGCAAGGTTTGTGCTGCCAGGGACTTTTCCGGATTACCCTTGCCTTGGGTGACGGTGATGTCCGTACGCTTGCCATCGAGTATGTCTTGTGAGAATGTAGGGGGGATGATGATAGCTCGTGACCAATCGTCAATCCAGTGCTCATCTGACAGGGGTTTAACATCAATCCTGTACTTTTCAGTACGCAATTGATCTATGAAGATCTCGGCCAGTTCATGAGTGTCGTGCGTGAATACAGGCAGCCAGGTGCTGTCCTGGGTTGGGTCTCCGAGGATAGAGCCAAAGATCAGAGTGAATACCAAGGGCAGGGCCAGCCACCAAAAGAGGATCATACGATCCTTGAGCACAATACGAATATCATTTAACGCTATTCTGAGGATATTCATGATCAAGACACCTGACTTGTTTCAAATCGTTGACGCAACACACGAACACCCAATATCAGAAAGAGCAGACCAATGCCCATTAAGTACAGGCTGGGCCGTATGATCTCCCAGGGGCCACGCGCATTGAATGTGCTTTCAATGCCATATTGCCCCATTTGGATCATGGTCCAATAGCCAATGTGTTGCAGTGTGCGTGGCAATTGATTAAAGGGAATAAAACTGCCGCCCAGCATGGAGGATGTTAGAAAGACAAGGATCACAATGCCGCTCGCCAGTTCCTGTGATTTGGCGTAACCATATATTAGAGCCAGGAGTCCCAGGAGGAATAGATTGAAAGAGGTCAGGATTGCCAAAAGCCCCAGTGGGTTTTTCCAGCCGACATCAAACACAATACCGGTGAACAGGATGAGCAACAGTTCGCAAATCCAGCAGATCACCAGGCAGCGCAGCACCTTGGAGACGAGTATGTCCCGCAGGCTGACACCGCTGGTAATGAGTCGTGACACGGTATTGGTTTTGTATTCATTGAAGATGTCCATGAATACGCCATTGGCAATAAAGCACACCCACATCAGCATGAGGCCGGGAAAGACAAATTCAAAGGTTTCTTTCATGGCTGGGCCTCCCGGTTGGGGTCTGGCAAAGGTGGGGCCATGGATTGATAGTCTGAGGCCTTGATGCTGTTAAACTGAACCAGGGGGGGGAGAAAATAAGGTTCCACGGTTTTTAAACGCTGTGTGGATTGTGTGGCCACCAGTCCGACCAGGAACGGATTGGGCACATGATCCCAATCGGCCATTTTTCGAATGCTGTTGATTTCTGATTCCAGGAGTACGACGGCTTCTGATATACCGATGCACAGGGTATTTATCGCTTCTTCAACGATTGTGGGAAGAATGGCCTCTGCCGGGTTTTTGTAAAGCGTGAGGCTGGTGGCTTTGTGGTCCAGTACGTTTTGTGTTAAATCCTTGGGCAGGATGATAAAAGCAGATATTCTGCGTTTTTCCACAAGTTTGAGACCCTGTGCTTCTGTCTCCACAAACTGGAGTTTCAGAGTTTCTCCCAATCGCCCTTGTTGAGACATGGATCGCATCATTTTTCCGAGAAAATCGTCATCAAAATCAAGTAGGGCAATACGAACACGCACCGTGTCCTGGAGATCGTTCTTGGGAGAAAACACAAGTGACATGAGCATGGCCGTCATCACCGGGATGAACATAAAGATAATCAAACCCCAGGGATGGCGTGCATCCCTTTTCAGATCTTTCTTTATTAGCGTGATTATGTGTTTCAATCTCGCAACTCTCTTCCAGTTAGCTTCAGAAAAACACTTTCCAGGTTTGGTTTCTGCATGGCAATGTCACTGATGTTTATGTTGGCTTCAGTGAGTGTCTGCAGGAGCGAGGCCAACATTTTGCCCTGTTGGTTTAAGCTTAAGCTCGCTGTTTTGTCCGCTAGGCTCAGCACCGGCAGCTGTGTCTTTTCCAGAATCTTTTTGATGCGGATTGCCGTGAAGTCTCCGCTGATAGTCACCACATGACCATCACCCACCTCTTGGGCCAACTCTTCTACAGAGCCAGACGCCAGGATTTTGCCATGGTCAATAATGGCCAATCGATCGCACAGCGATTCTGCTTCTTCCAGGTGATGTGTGGTGAATAGAATGGTGGTGCCTTCACGAGCGATGTCACGGATAATATCCAGGATATTTTTGCGTGCCTGCGGGTCAATACCCACGGTGGGTTCGTCCAGCAGTACTACCTTGGGATTGTGAACCAGGCCGATCGCTAGATTCAGGCGACGTTTCATGCCGCCTGAAAACTTGGACACCGGCTCCTTGGCCCGATCTGACAGGCCCACACGGTCGAGCCAGAGGTCAATATTGGCCTTGAGTGTCGCCTTGGGCAAATGAAACAGGCTGCCCCAAAACATCAGGTTTTCGCGTGCATTGAGTTCTTCGTATAGAGCCAGGTCTTGGGGGATTAAGCCCAGCATTCGCTTGGCCTTTTTGGGAGATTGCCACACATCGATGTCTGCGACACGAACCTGTCCCTTGTCTGGCTTTAGCAAGCCTGAGATCATGGACAATGTGGTGGTTTTGCCTGCGCCATTGGGGCCAAGGAATCCAAAGAGTTCTCCCTCGTTGACATCAAAAGAAATGTTATCCACGGCCTTCAGACTATCGTAACACTTGAGCAAGTTTTCAATATGGATCATAGACCATTCCAGCATATTCATAATGTGGTACAATGACTCAGTCGTCGCATTGCAATGAGAATTATTACTGAAGTTTTGCAAACTTCAGGTTTTTAGTTTTCAGTAGGTAGTTTACAGCATGAAAAACGCGTTTTACTAAAAACTGAAAACCAAAAACTGTACACCACAGGGTTTTTTGCAAAAGTCCTGTTATTACAAAGAGAATCAATAAGTCTGTAGAAGGCACCCTCTTCCGTGGTGGTTTACCCTCTGGATTCGGGATCTTTACTCGGTGTCCCAAAAAGACCCTTCCATTGTGATCTGCGATTCTTGAGTTTCCAGTGCGCAGAGCATGCTCTCTACAAGAGAGGGATGTTCGCTGGCACGATCAATGCGCTCGCCAAGGTCCTGTTCCACCTGGTGAATCCTTCAGCCAGTGTGACCTCTTTGGGGTGAAGATACTGTTTGCTGCCAGGGCCGATCACCCAACTGCCGAGGCCTGAACGGCCTGGAAATCGGCCGGTCAGCAGCGAGTAACGCGACGCCGAGCAGGCCGGAGACGACGCATAAAACTGCGTGAAGAGGGCCCCATCGCTGGCGAGTTTGCTGATGTTGGGTGTTCTGATGGTTGGATTGCCGTTGTGGGCAAAGTCCCCGTAGCCGGCATCATCCAGGAAAAAGATGACAACATTCGGCCTGTCCATGGCATCACGGGCAAAGCTGGTATGCAGAGAGAATCCCTGCATGATGATGAGGCATATCAGTGTCCGTTTTGCGGTCATGAGGTCTCCTTATTTGGACGCCAAATAATTGAAAGTGTTTAACACACGCATGTGAATATAGCATCAGGTATAACGCTATTCAAGAGCCCTTCGCCAATTCTGGCCAGTTTCATATAGGTCATCAATTTAGCAGGGCCAGTGCCACGGCGCCAGCCACGGCGATGAGGCCGCCAAACAGGGAGTAGATGTGAGGACGCTCCTTGTCCATGATCCAGGTTAGGGGGATGACGGCCAAGGGCGTGGTTGCCACAATGGCCAGGACAATCCCTGTGGGGGCAATGGCCAGGGCCCATTGAAAACAGGCGACGCCTATGGCGGGGCCGCTCAAGCTGTTAATGAGGACCCAGGGCCAGGCCTGTTTCCACGGCAGAGACGAGGTGCCCTTGTCTGGGTTGTGTCGGTTCTTGTGATGTTTTGTGAGCTTGACAAGACCAAGCACGATAAGTGTGAGGGCCATGCCGCCCAGAATTCGTTGGTAAGCTGCTGTGCCACCATCGACGTGAAGCCCCTGAGACGTGGCTGTCATATAGCCTTTTCGTGTGAGCACTGCACCACTGCCTTGACCAAGGGCAGCGATGGCACCCATCAAAATGCCCGAGAGCCATTGTCGTTCATGACCCAGTTGGGTGCGTTCCGGCACCACGGCCATGACCACGCCGAAAAGAATCGTGGTGATCCAGAATCCTTGAGCCAGGCTGAGCGTTGTGCCCAACCAGAAGAACTCAAGTGCAGCACTGATCGGTACGGACAGGCACAAACAGAGCAGTACGCCCAAACGGGGTCCGATTCTGGAGTATGCACCATACAGCGCCAGGTCGCCCATGCCGAATCCAATGATGCCGCTCAGGACGAACCAGGTCATGGCGCCGCCGCCAAAGCCTTGGCCCAGGCCATGGGCCCACAGGGCCAGAAATATGGTGGCCAGGGAGAGTCTTGCAAAATTGGCCACTGATCCGCCCAGCAGACGTGTAGAACGCCCTGCGCTGACTGCGGATGTGGCAAATAAGAAGGTGGTAATTATCGCTAGGACCATGTTTTTTAGGGTTTAGGGGTTAGGGTTTAGGGGTTCAAAAAACTTCCTTACTGGGTCAGTTGTGAACCCCCTGCGATGTAGGCCATGGCTTGCTGCCACCATTGAATATTTACGGCAGAGATCCAGTCTGTGTGTCCCACATCTGGGAACGTCCAGACCTGGTGATTTGAGTCCAGCTGTTTAATGAAGTTTTTTGTGTGACTATTCGGGATGACACTGTCTTGGCCGGCCATGAGAATGCCCACGGGGTGTCCAAACTGCCTGAGATTATCGATGTTGTTGTACTGATCCTTGACCAACCAGCGAGTGGGGAACATGGGGTATCGCTGCTGCGCCATGTCAGGCAGCGTATCCCAGGGTGTGATGAGCAGAAGGCCCTGGATCAATGTCTGGGTGTCACGCGCCACGGCGCAGGCCACGCCAGTGCCCAGGGATTCAGCCACAAGATATAGGGGGGTACTGAACTGTTGGTGTGCTTGGTGAACTGCCTCAGCCCCGGAGGCGACGAGTGAGGACTCACCGAGTGATCCCGCTTTGGCACCATAGGCAGGATATTCAAGGAGGATGACGTGGTAGCCCAGGGTGTTTAGTGTCTGGGCATAATAGGTTCGGCCCATGGCCGAGCCCGCATTGCCGTGAAAGAACAGGACTGTGCCATGGGCAGGTTCTGTGGGTGTTTCACTCAGAAGTCCCTGATACTGGGTGTCTTGAGTCGGCCACAAGGCCAGACCTTTTTCCCGGGCAGTCGTTATGGCGTGTTCCAGGGGATAGTTTTGGGGCAGATAGAGCAGTCTGTTCTGAGCCAGATAGATATACAGGCCCAGCAAGACATAAATCAGCAGTACAATGCCCAGAAATTTGGCCATAAGAATCATCGTGTATTGTGTCCTCGTCTTAGGTGGCTCGTTTTTTACGATCATAAGCACTACAGCTTCCATTCTAATACCATGCTTGGCAAGTGTTATTTTGGACAGATTATTGGCAGGGGCATTCTGAGGTGGTTTGGACGAGGTCGGAGAAAGGGTTGCATCTTTGGTGGTTTGTCAATACACTATGGGCGTGAATGTTCGTACTTAATTGAGGGTGTCATTGACATATCCGAGTGGAGATAAAATTTATGAAGGCCTGCTTGATTGTTGGAATGCTTGTATTGACCTCTTTGGTGTGGGCACAGGTGCCAGTGCCTGACTGGGAGAACCCCTCAGTTTTTGAGATAAACCAGGTCCCTGCGCACACGCCTCTGGCCCCTTTTGACACCTTAGAAAAGGCGATTCGAACCCCCTTTAAACAATCTCCCTATGTGATGCTACTCAATGGCCAATGGCAGTTTAATTGGGCTGCTGTGCCCGAAACGTCGCCTGCCGATTTCTACTTGCCAGGCTATGATGTGACATCATGGGATAGTATTAAGGTGCCTGGTTGCTGGCAAATGCAGGGATTCGGGTTTGCCAAATTTCGCAATGTCAAACAGACATTTAAATCTGATCCGCCCCGTGTGCCCTATGATGATAATCCTGTGGGCAGTTATAGACGGTCCTTTAAACTGCCTGAGACCTGGATGGGACGTAAGGTCTTTTTGCATTTTGAAGGGGTAAAGTCCGCGTCTTACGTGTGGGTTAATGGCCACAAGGTGGGATACAACCAGGGGGGCATGGAACCTGCCGAGTATGATGTGACGCCCTGGCTGTCGCAGGGTGACAATACCCTGGCAGTGCAAGTGTTTCGATATTGTGATGGCACCTACCTGGAAGACCAGGACATGTGGCGATTGTCGGGGATTTATCGCGACGTGTATCTGTATGCGGCACCCAAGGTTCATATTCAGGATTATGCCGTGGCCACTGATTTGGATGCTCAGTATGAAGATGCGGTCTTAAAAGTTCAGGTTTCCCTGGCCAATTACCTGCCCATGGATGCCAATGGGTATCAATTACGTTTGAATGTGTTGGATCTCAAAACTGGGGATTGGCTGCTCAAGAGTGGCTTGACCAAAGCATTTGTCTCACTAAAATCAAGTCGACTTACAGGTGTGACGCTTTCAGGCGAGATCAAACGCCCTCGCAAATGGAGTGCCGAATTTCCCCATCAGTACATTTTGACCCTGGAACTGTTGGACAGTCATCAAAGTCTGGTCGAAGCGTTGGCCTGTCGAATCGGCTTTCGAGAAGTGGTTGTCAAGGATCGGGCGATTTTGATCAACGGTGTGCCCATCAAGTTCAATGGCGTGAACAGTCACATGCATCATCCCCTGACCGGAAGAACCATGGATGTGGGCACCCTGCGCAAGGACCTCCTGCTCATGAAGCAGTTTAACATCAATTGCGTGCGTACCAGTCACTACCCGCCCAATATCGAATATCTTGATCTGGCAGACGAGCTGGGCATATACGTGGTGGATGAAACCGGTGATGAGGCGCACATTTCCACGCAATTATCGGAAGATGCGGGTTGGCGGGCCATGTACGTGGACCGTGCTGAGAAGCTCGTAAGGCGGGATCGCAATCATGCCAGTGTGGTCATCTGGAGTGCTGGTAATGAAAGTGGCTCAGGACAGAATATCAAGGCTGTTATTGAGGCCGGAAAGAAGCTGGACCCCAGCAAAAGGGCCTGGCTCTATGGCGGTAATGCCGGTCGTTTACCCTTTGAAGACATCATTGGACCGCGTTATCCATCGCACAAGGCTTTGGAGCAGATTGGCAAAGAGCCAGTCAAAAAAGATGCCAGGCCCTCGTTCATGGATGAGTATTTGGCCGCCACTGGCAACAGCCTCGGTATGTTGGACGAGTATTGGGATTTGATCTATGCCTATCCCAGGCTCACCGGCGGTACGGTGTGGGACTGGGTGAGCCCCGGGATCATCCAGCCAGTTCGTGTTACGCCGGATACCTCTGGGTATGCCAATGAGGGTGCGCTGTTTGGTAAGGCACATCTGGTGACAGGGCGTTTTGGCAAGGCCCTGGCTTTGAGTGGTCACGATGAGTGGGTCGAGATATATCGTGATCCCAGTCTGGATGTGACTGGAGATCAGTTGACTCTGTCGCTATGGGTGTATCCCAAGACCTGGTCCGGTTATGGCCAATTGCTTTCAAAGGGCGAGAATCAATTTGTATTGGGGCAAGCAGATGAAAACACGGTGCAGTTTGCCATCAGGGCAGGCAAACCTGTGGTCGTCAAAGCCCCTGTACCTCAAAACTGGTATTCTACCTGGCATCATCTGGCAGGTGTGTACAATGGGAAAACCGTGCGGTTATTTGTGAACGGCAAGCAAGTGGGGCAGGTCAAACATTCAGGGCTCCTTGACAATACGGCCTATGCCGTGGGTATTGGTCGGAATACGCAGCTGATTGGGCAGGAGCATGATGGACGCCTGTGTTCTGCTGTGGTGGATCGGGTTCGCATTTTTGGAAAGGCTGTGGGGGCTGCGGCGTTATTGGCAGATTCTGAAAAGGATGCCTTGTTGAAGCTCGACTTTGAATCTGTGAAGACGTCAGGCGAATTTTACAGCCTGGGCCTGGGTGCCAGATCGTATGGTCTGGTTTGGCCGGGTCGCGAAATCCAGCCAGAACTGTATCAACTCAAGAAGACGCCCCAACCTGTGACAGCCAGGTGGCATGATCGAGCACAGGGTTTGGTGGATGTGTTTAATAGGCATCATTTCAAGAATCTCAAGGATCTGGCATGTACCTGGTATGTGATGCAAGATCATGAAATCATTCAATCAGGTGCCTTGACGCTGGATATTCCCGCGCAAACGAGAAAGAATATTCGAGTCCCCTTTGAATTGCCCAAAGCAGTGCCTGGCGCAGAGTATCGACTCACTCTCCGTTTTCTGTTGCTGGAAGATACTGTCTGGGCACGCAAGGGCCATGAAGTGGCGTGGGATCAGCTTGATCTTCTGATGCCTGCTGTGTCGTTGCCACCCATGCAAGCCAAATCGCCAGTCAAGGTTGAGCAAACAGACGCATTTCTACGACTTTCTGGCCCCGATTTTGTCTATACCTGGGATAAACAAAAGGGGACCATGCGATCTGCCCAATACAAGGGGAAGTTTCTGCTGCAATCGGGCCCGCAGTTCAATCCTTTCAGGGCGCCCACTGCCAATGAGTTGGAAAGAAACTGGGGGAGTCCTTGCTTGAGTGAGAATTGGCGTGCCATGGGATTGGATCGTCTGGTGCACAAGGTGAGCAGATTTGACACGGATGCGTCCAATCCTGCGGTGGTCAAGGTCATCATAGACTCGGTGACAGGGGCCAAAGACACCCGTATCAGTTTTAAGAACACGTATACCTATCAGGTCAACAGCACCGGTGAAATTCGCCTGACCCATCACGTGTCATGCCAAGGGCGATTCAAAGATTGGCTCCCCAAGCTGGGCCTTGAAATGACACTGCCGCCGTCGCTTGATCGGTTCACTTGGTATGGACGGGGGCCCTATGAAACCTATCCGGACAGAAAGACAGGGGCCCCAGTCGGCCTTTACCATGGCACTGTGGATGAGCAGTTTACACCCTATTTGGTGCCCCAGGACTATGGCAATAAAACCGATGTGTCCTGGGCTTCTATCACGGATGCCAACGGTGTGGGGTGGTTTGTGGCTGGCAAGGCGCTTCTCAACATGAGCGTTCACCATTGTAGTACGGATCACTTGGATCGGGCATATTATCCCTTCCAACTGAGAAAACATCCTGCCATTACCGTCAACCTGGATCACAAAGTGTCAGGTGTGGGCGGAACACCCATCAAGACGTTGCCCCAGTATCGCGTGATGCCTGGTGACTATACCTATGAAATAGCATTCATCCCCATTGACAAAACCAGGCCTGCAGGCACGGTCTTACGCCGGAAGCTCAACGCACCGGAACCGTAAGAAACAATTGTTCATTGCCATACAGAAAGGCGCCACTGAGATGAGTTATGCCTCTATAAAAGTTGTGATAGCCTTGATGGCTTTGTTATGCACGGTAGTGGGGGCTCAAACGGCAACTGCTCCCAGGTTTACTGCGGAAGTCTTTGTGTCGACCAAGGGCCACGATGCCAATATGGGTTCTATGCAGAGTCCATTTGCGACGTTGACTCGGGCACGTGATCACCTGCGGACCATAAAAAAACGCGGTGTTAATGGGCCTATGGCAGTCACTGTGATGCCCGGGCACTATCCCGTGCAAAGGGGCCTGACACTAAGCACCGAAGATTCAGGCAGTATCTCAGCACCTATGATCTACAGAGCCAGGGAGAAGGGCACCGTTGTTTTCTACGGGGGGAAAACCCTGCCGGCTTTTGACCCTGTGACTGACAGCGACATTCTTGAACGTTTGCCTGCTGAAGCCAGAGGCAAAGTCCGACAGTGTGACTTAGCGGCACTGGGTATTCATGAGTATGGCCAGCTAAAGGTTCGCGGATTTGCTCAGCCGCCCTCGCCACCCACGCTGGAATTGTTTGTTGACCGTGTCGCCATGACGTTTGCAAGGTGGCCCAATCAAGGGTTTGTGGGAATTAACACCCTGATCAAATCAGGATCGCACTCTACAGGTGAGCCTTCTGTTTTTGAATATAAAGCGGATCGACATGAACGCTGGACCCAGGCCAGCGATGCCTGGTTGTTTGGCTATTTCCATTTTCTCTGGGCGGATGCCACCATCAAGATTGGAAAGATCGACCCCTCCACAAAAACTCTCACCACGGCTGAACCCTATCACTATGGCGAGCGGGGCATGAGCACGCAACAGGGTATCCAGTACTATGCCTTTAATCTGCTGGAAGAAATTGATGTGCCGGGCGAGTGGTATCTCGAACGGACCACAGGCATGCTTTATTTGTATCCGCCGTCCGGGCTCAAAAAAGCCACGGTAGAGATTGGTATGCTTTCCACGCCCATGATTACGATGGACAGGGTGTCGTACGTTCGCATCGAAGGGTTGAATTTTGACCTGGCAAGATACAACGGTATCGTGGCGACAGACTGTCACCGCTGTGCTTTGATCGGATGTACTGTCAGCCGTATGGCCGGTAATGGCATTATGATTCACGGTGGCAAGGAGAACCAGCTTATTGGTTGTGACATCCACACCCTGGGCAGACGGGGCACAGAAGTTCTCGGCGGTGATCGAGCCACGCTGACACCGGGTAGTCACCTGGTGGAGAATTGCCGCATCTTTAACTTTGGCAGGATTGATAGGACCTATACGCCGGCGATTCAGCTGGAGGGTGTTGGGCACCGAGTGGTCCATAATCTGATGTATGATGGGCCCAGCAGTGCCATGCGAATTGAGGGCAATGATCATGTGATTGAACTGAATGAAGTTCACAGTGTGGTACAGGAATCTGATGACCAGGGGGCCATGGAGCTATTTCGCAATCCAACCTATCGGGGTGTGGTGTTCCGGCATAACTACCTGCATCATATCGGCAAGACGGGCAGTGAAGTCTCAGTGCATGGCCAGGCAGGCATTCGCTTCGATGATGCGATTAGCGGTATGTTGGTCCACGGCAATGTGTTTTACCAATGTGCCAATGGAAACTTTGGCGCTGTCCAGATGAACAGTGGACGTGACAACCTCATAGAGAATAATATGTTTATTGACTGCAAACAGGGCATCAGCGGAGGTTGGTATCCGGGCAACAATGTGTGGAAGTTATTACGTGACGGGAAAACGCCTGAAGGATTTTTCCAGAACGAACTGTATCTTGCTCGTTACCCCCAAATCGCCACGATGCTGGATGACCCGGGCATAAACCACCTCCGGCATAATGTATTCTATCGTTGTGGCAAGGTTGCCACACGCCCGGCCAATATTGATCAGCTTGAAAATGCTGTATTTGAAGAAGACCCTGGTTTTGTGGATGCCAAGCTGGGAAACTTTTTGATTCGCAAGGATGCCAAGCTCTTTCAAACGATGTGTTTTAAGCCCATTCCATTTGATCAGATCGGATTGTATCAGGCTGCTTCACGTGCAACCTGGCCGGTCAAGGCCAGAGCCGTCGACATGCCAGACTGGCGTGAATAGCCTGCTCTTCTTGAAGCAGCTTTGTGAGGCCTGGTTTTTATACGCTAAAGTTTTTCCTGCGAGTCGCCTGATGGTTCGGCCATGGGTACGCCCGCTGCCATGGGGCGGCCAAAATTCGGCGATCCATCGGGGTGCCAGGTGAAGCGTTGCATATTGCCCCGACGATTCCAGCCGGCACCGCTGTGTTTGGCGCTGTGATAGACAATCCAATCCTCTCTGTTGTCACGCGACTTTACAAAGGAGCAATGGCCCGGACCAAACACATTGTCAGTGCGACTGAACACGGGCGTCGGTTTTTTTACCCAGGCTGCAGGGGCGAGTGGATCGCCGCCAGTCCAGGTTAATTGGCCGAGGCAATAGTCGTCGGTCCAGCTGCCACTGGCTGAGTAGATAATAAACAGCTTGTCACCATGCCGCAGCACCTGGGCGCCTTCATTGATCAGCGGCCTGCCATGGAGTTCCCAATCAAGCTGAGGTGAGGAGATCTTGACCCGCTCTCCCGAGAGGGTCCAGGGAGTGCTCATGGGTGCGATGTAGAGGTGCTGTGCCACATTTTCAGAGCCTTCCCATCCGGACCAGATAAAGTACAAACGTTCATCCGGCATCTGCAACACAGTGCCATCAATGGCCCATCGGTCTGAAGGTGCGGCGATTTTTCCCTTGAATGTGAAGGGGTCCTGTGGATTGTTGGACGTGCCTTCAAGCACGATCATTCGGTGATTGTGATTGTGTCCATCGTCAGCAGCCACGTAGATGTACCACCTGCCGTTGATGTAATGTAGTTCTGGTGCCCAGAGTTCCTTGGAGTAGGGCGTGTTGATGGGGGGCGTCCACACGCATTTCCACTGGTTCTGGCCCATGTCCTGAAGACGTGAAAAGCGGTTGACCCAAATACTGCCGCGGCGTGATTGACACAGATAGTAGTGATCGTCTTTACGAATCACCCAGGGATCAGCACCAGATGCTATGACGGGATTGGTGATGGTTTTGATCTCTTTGGACAAGGTGCCATGCCCTGTGTCAGCAGAAAAACTCACACTGGATACGGCCCCTATCATCAGGCAGACTACCCCAATTCGTGTCATGATCTAAACTCTTGTTTCATATTGAATAGACATCCACAAAACTCTCACATGTTGACATTGTTATAGAGCAATAGATGAATTGTGCCAACTTTGCCACAATTTACTGTGGAGAATGCCATGTTTTTTGTGTCCATACCTGGATAGGATGAAAATATTGCTTTTTCAGCGCATTTGTGGAATACTTTGTTGGAATTAGAATCTCTGCTAATCTTAGAAGGAGTCACTTCGCATGGATAATCTGATCCGCACTCAATGGGAAGAGGCCAGAGCATGATAAACTTGATCTGGTTAATCAACCCAGTGGTTGGGCTTTTGAGGCAACTATTGGGCCAAGATTGAGATAGCTTCTAAGCAGGTTGACCCGTGTTCTTTTCTAAATTCAAGGAGGTTCCTATGAGTTTTATGATTAATCGTCGTCGTTTTCTTCAAACCACT
Organism: uncultured Pirellulales bacterium; assembly: GCA_964494325.1. Taxonomy (GTDB): domain Bacteria; phylum Planctomycetota; class Phycisphaerae; order Sedimentisphaerales; family Anaerobacaceae; genus JAIPFM01. Next base: position 6,614 of record CAZBTJ010000044.1, on the reverse strand, counting down.
TCCGCGGCCCTGGCCATGTCTGCCCTGGGTGCCAAGGGTGTGGATCTCATCAATCAGAAACCCAAACGGGTCGGACTCATCGGGACCGGATGGTATGGTAAGAGCGATCTGTTCCGCTTGATTCAGGTGGCACCCGTGGAAGTGGTTTCTCTGTGTGATGTGGATCGTAACCTGGTCTCCGAGGCCGCCACGATGGTGAGTCAACGTCAGAAATCTCACAAGGTGCCTCGGACCTATACGGACTACCGGCTCATGCTCAAAGAAAGCGACCTGGATATTGTGCTCATTGGTACGCCCGATCACTGGCATGCCCTGCAAATGATTGCAGCGGTAGAGGCCGGGGCAGATGTGTATGTGCAGAAGCCTGTAAGCGTGGATGTGGCCGAAGGCGAGGCCATGCTTGCCGCTGCCAGGAAACACAATCGGGTCGTGCAGGTGGGCACGCAGCGAAAGAGTACACCCCACCTGATTGAGGCCAAGAAAAACATTGTGGATGCAGGCCTGCTTGGCAAGGTGTCCCATGCCGAAATCTGTTGCTATTACCACATGCGTGCCAATGGCAACCCGCCTGTACAGGCCGTGCCCAATTTTCTCGACTACGAGATGTGGACCGGGCCGGCGCCTATGCGTCCCTACGATGGCCTGCCCCACAGGCATTGGTGGCGAACCTTCCGGGAATATGGCAATGGTATCGTGGGGGATATGTGCGTCCACATGTTCGACACGGTTCGGTGGATGTTGGACCTGGGTTGGCCCGAGCGTATCAGCTCATCCGGCGGCATTTTTGTACAAAAGGAGGGCAAGTCCAATATCTCTGACACACAGACGGCCACCTTTGAATACCCGGACCTTTCAGTGGTTTGGCAGCATCGAACCTGGGGGGCTGCGCCCGATCCCGATTATCCCTGGGCCTTATTTCTCTATGGCGACAAAGGTACACTCAAGGCCAGTGTCACACGCTATGACTTTATCCCCAACCGGGGTGAACGCATCCACAAGGACTGGTTGGATGAAACCAAACAGTTTCCAGAGGATCGCAAAGAAAAGGACATCGAATTACACGCAGCCCCAGCCACGCGCCGTCATATGCTGGACTTTCTGGCGGCCATTGAAGACCGCAGTCGGCCGATTGCCGATATTGAACAGGGGCACATTTCTACAGCCAGTTGTATCCTGGCCAATCTGGCCATGGACGTGGGGCGTCCTCTGGTCTATAACCCAGCGAAGCGTTTGATCGTGGGTGACTCAGCTGCCAACAAGCTGTTGCGACGGTCCTATCGTACCCCGTGGATACACCCCGAAGCAGGGTAATACTCTTCTTGATGTGTTAGGTTTCGTTGCGTTGCGGGCGTGTCTTGTGACTATACTGAAGTTATTCGGTTGGAAGTGCCTGGTCTCAATGGGCTCTGCCAATTGATATAAAACTAGTTGTCATCGCGAGGTACGAAGCGATCTTCCGTTGTTTATCAATGTTTCACAGTCTCAACAGCCTTGAAATATCAACTTGTGCTTAATCCGTAACGAATGACTTTGGAACAATGGAAGATTGCTTCACTTTGTTCGCAATGACAACTGTTTTCTGCCATGTTGTACAGGCCCCATGGGTTGACAAAAAAACGGCCAAGGCAAACGCCTTGACCGTGAAACTTTGTTTCTAAAGACTACCGACTAAAAACCAAAAACTGCCTTACATAAACTTCTCCACCACTTGAACCAGTTCTTTGACATGGTCCAGGGAGGCCTTGAATGCGGTTTTCTCCGTGTCATTGAGGTCGAGTTCAATGACCTTTTCTACGCCATTGGCTCCGAGGATCGCGGGCACGCCGACAAAACAGCCGCCTGCGTCAAATTCTGTGTCACAGTAGGCACAGCAGCAGAACACAGCCTTTTGGTCCTTGAGAATTGCCTCGGCCATTTTAACGGCACCGGCAGCTGGGGCATAGTAGGCACTAGTGCCCATGAGATTGACCACTTCGATGCCGCCTTTGCGTGCGCGTTCTACAATAGCGTCAAGTGTGTCCTGGCTCACAAATTGTGATACAGGAATGCCTCGAACGCAGGTGTATCTGGGCAGGGGGACCATGTCATCGCCATGACCGCCCATGAGGACGCACTGAATATCTGAAACATTGACATTGATTTCGTGGGCCAGGAAGGTGGTGTAGCGGGCTGCGTCTAAGGCGCCTGCCATGCCCATGACCCGTTGGGGGGGGAAGCCTGTGACCTTGGAGGCCACATGCACCATGGCGTCCAGCGGATTGCACACCACAATCACGGTGCTGTTCGGTGAGTACTTGACGACGTTTTCGCAGACACTCTTGACAATCTTTGTATTGGTGGTTAACAGGTCGTCGCGGCTCATACCGGGTTTACGTGGCACACCGCTGGTAATGATAACCACGTCGCTGTCTGCCGTGTCAGCCCAGTTGATGGTGCCTGTGATATGTTGACCTGTGCCATAAATGGGGCTGGCGCAGGCCATATCCAGGGCCTTACCCTGTGGCAGGCCTTCCACGATATCCAGCAACACAATGTCGCCTAGCTGCTGACATGCCGCAATATGAGCGGTTGTGGCACCTACGTTGCCGGCGCCCACGACTGTTATTTTACTCTTTGGCATTGTTAAAACCTCAAAATTGAAAGTTAGCAATGAAAAGGCTCTATGGTAGCTACACACAGAAGACCTGTCAATGAGATCGTGAGCTTGCAGGGGTAAACCATCAATGGAGCCGGGGGGAATCGAACCCCCATCTACGCGATGCGACCGCGTCGTGATCCCATTACACCACGGCCCCTGACGGGATTAGACCTCGAATTGTACCCCAATCAGGCAAAAACTCAAGTGGCTACCGAAAAAAGTCAGGGATTATGGCCAAAATCCTAAGATAGAGGCTATTGACGGGGTCAATCGAACCCTGTATAGTATGCGACTCTTCGGGCGATTAGCTCAGTTGGCTAGAGCACCTGCTTTACACGCAGGGAGTCACAGGTTCGAGTCCTGTATCGCCCATATCCAATAAGCCTATATAACACAAATAGTTATATAGGCTTATTGCTTGCGCAGAAGTTAATTCAGCATTTGAAGTTATTTATTTTTGTGCAGGTTTTGTGCAGAATGGTACTTGCAGGGGCGTCCTTTGCCTCGCTTCTGATCCCCATTTGCAGCGACCAGATCCAGCCCCGCTTTGCTGAAGGCATAGTGTCCGGCAATCTTACGTGGATGCAACGCGCCCTTCCTAACCAGCCTGTATACCCCTGTCTTACGCAAAAATACAAATGGTGCCAAAAAGCGTTTTAGTTTCGAATATCAAAAGTAAAATTAGGTTCATTGAAAACTGAGTATTGCCGGATTCTGGCAGAGTGATTCCGATCAAACTGCGCATTTTGATTGAGGTGCTGCAATCGGCGCAGACATTCTCTGTTTTGGAATGACGGATAGAATCCAACGTTTCAAGCAACCCGGCTATAGACGTGATGCAATCCGCCAAGAATCGGCTTGCTTACTATCCTACCATTGGCCTGGACGGGACGGGGAACAGGCGAGTCTTTCTCAAGCGACATATGGGTTCTGCTGATGTTGTAATAGTCATTGATATATTCGTCCAGCACGCTATTCAAATGCTTTTCATTGAGAATGATCATGTGATCAAGACACTCGCGGCGAAGTGTACCCAAAACACGCTCGGCGATAGGATTTTGCCATGGACTTCGTGGCGCAGTAGGCGTGTCTTCCAGGCCAAAGTTCTTTATGTGTGTTTTGAAATCGTCACTAAATATTCTATCATTGTCACGGATAACATATTTGGTGGTTTCATCGAAAGCAAAGGTTTCACGAAGTTGTTGAATAGCCCATTGTGAGTGAGGATTTGCAGTAACCGCAAAGTGCAGTATTTTACGTCTATCGTGTGATATGGCAACAAATACATATATAGCATTGAAGAAAACTGTTCGTACAACCACGAAGTCAATGCCGACGATATACTTTGCATGGTTTTTTAGAAAGGTCAGCCATCGCTGCTGTTTGGAATTATCATCGTCTTTGTCTTTGGTCATATATTTTGCCACAGTATTGTCACAAACTTCAAAGCCAAGCTTTTTGAGTTCGCCCTGAATACGTTGAGCTGACCACGTTGCATTTTCTTTTTGCATTTTGCGTATGAGCTTGATCAATTCCCAGTCAATGTTCGGCCTACCGACTCTTCGAGATTTCCGTTTCCAGTAATACTTGAATCCTTTTTTGTGCCAGCCAATAACAGTAGGGGGTTTGACAATGATCAACGACGATTTCCAATTATTCCAGAATCTTGACAGCCAGATCCAGAAAACGCGATCGCGGTTCATGATCTTCGGTCTCTTGATACTGCGTTGTTGGACAGCCAATTGCTGGCGCAGAGCAAGGTTTTCAAGGACTATGTCATGTTTGTCTCTGAATATGAGCCTTAGAAACTCAAAGATGAGTTTGGAGAAGAATTTCAAGTTGATTGTTCCCTAATATTTCCGTAGAATTCATGCCTAATCGTTACTCAGAGAGTTTACATAAGCTTCTGAAACCAAACAAGTTCGAATTATTGAGTAGGACAGGGTTGAAAAAGCCTGGGGTGATTGCTACACTAGTATAGTCAGGTTGATTCAATGCTGCTGTTCAGGGCATTAACGAAATGCCTTGATAACACCTAGTTGACATTATCCTTGCCTTGCGCCTCGAGGTTTCTTGAGGCGTCTGACAATTTAGTGCTTTGTGACAGGCATAATGATGGGTGATCTTGCCGTGCCAGGAGATCAGAAACAAGGAAGAAACCGAAGGTCCCCTGGGGATCGAGGACTTCTGACGCGGTAGATGGTCTCCTGCCACCAGAGAGTACCCATTAGAATGAGTGTTACACAGCACAAGACAATTTCTGGAGGAGATAGCCATGAAAACTCAAAATAGGATAGACAAAAAGGTACTGTGTTTGGTCTTTGCCCTGGGGACGTCGTTATTGTTGAGCATCCCCAGTGTACGCGCAGATGATCCTGCCCTGATGGGTTGGTGGAAACTTGACGGTGATGCCCTTGATTCATCGGGCCATGATCGTCATGGTGCGCTCCAGGGTAGTCCAACGTTTGAGCCAGGCGTCTTCGGGCAAGCCCTGGAAATGGAAGCCAATCCCGATTATGTCACCATTGACGGCTACAAGGGTATTCTGGGCACGCATGCATTTAGCATCGCGGCCTGGGTCAAAACGACGAACACGGCAGACGGGCAGATCATGCATTGGGGTTCGGATGTAACCAACGGTGAAAGGGTGGAATTCCGGATCCAAGGCAATAGGCTGCGCATCTCGCATGGCAACGGCAATGTTCAGGGTGACACTGATTTGACGGGCGGTGAATGGTATCACGTGGCAGTCACTGTGATAGACGGCGCCAGCGCTTCAAGTGGAGATGTCACGTTTTACGTGAACGGTCAGGACGACACCCAGGCCAAGACTGACCCGGATACATGGCATATTACGCCCAACGCCACCCTGGATCTCACTATAGGTTGGCGACCCACAAACCAGGACCGACCTTTCATCGGGTCCATAGACGAGGTTGTGCTCTACAACAAGGTGCTCACGCCAGAAGACGTGGCGAGGATTATGAACGGTGATATTCTTCCGGCATCCGGGCGGGCCAGCAAAGAAGATCCTGCGGATCAGGCCCTGGACGTGCTGCGCGATACGATCCTGACCTGGAACGCGGGTGAATTTGCTGTTACACATGATGTTTATTTTGGCACCAGTTTTGAAGATGTCAATACTGCGACTGTACCAACCACGCCTGGCCTGGATGCCAATTCACTTGATGTGGGTGTGCTTGAGTTTGGAAAGACCTACTACTGGCGCGTCGATGAAGTCAACGGTGCCCCGGATAACACGATCTTTAAAGGGGATGTCTGGAGCTTTACGGTTGAGCCCTACTCGATTCAGATACCAGGCTCTGACATTATTGCCACGGCATCCAGTTTTTCGAATGACTTTTCAATACCAGAGAAGACCCTTGATGGCTCTGGATTGGGTGAAAATGAAACGCATGGTATCAAAACTGAGACGATGTGGTTCACGGAAACCGGTGATCAGGCACCCTGGATTCAATATGAATTTGACACAGTCAAAAAACTGGACACCATGAAGGTTTGGAACTCCAACAGTTCAGCCGAAGGCTTCGTTGGCTATGGTGTCAAGGGTGTTTTGATTGAGTATTCAAAGGATGGCGAAAGCTGGGACGTGTTCGAAGATGTCAATGAATTCAGCCGGGCAACCGGCGTACCCATCTATAATCAGTACGATGAAATCGCCTTGGGTGGTCTGGCAGCGAAGATGGTTCGTTTGAATATCCAGAGTAACTGGGGTGGCTTTTTGCAGGCCTACAGCCTTAGTGAAGTGCAATTCAAGTCTATTCCCACGTTTGCCAGAGAACCTCAGCCTGAGGCTGGAGACGGTGACGTGGCGCCGGATGCTGTCCTGAGTTGGCGTGCTGGTCGAGAAGCTGTGTCGCATGAGATTTATCTGGGAACCGATAGCAACGAGCTCTCCCTGGCCAAGACCGTTGGCGAGAATGAAGCCAGTATCGACTCTCTGAATTACGATACA
>CAZBTJ010000043.1:0-39565 GCA_964494325.1 uncultured Pirellulales bacterium | reverse complement strand
TGGATGATTGCACCCGGGCCCTGGATGCCTTTCAGTATGGTCAAGCTGAGCCCTGACAATCAGAATGGTGGGTGGCAGGCTGGGTATGATCCGATCTTTGAAAATGTCGGTGGATTCAGTCATATCCACGAATGGACCATGTCCGGTCTGTCTCTGATGCCGACCAATGGTCCGCTGATAACGATCGTAGGAGACGAGAAAAAACCGGATGAGGGGTATCGGTCAAGGGTGAACAAGGAGACTGAGAAAGCCCCCATCGGCTATTACAGAACCGAGTTGACAGACTACGATATTAACGTGGAATTGACGGCGACCACACGCTGTGGTTTCCATCGCTACAGCTTTCCCAAGAACAGGGAAGGTTCGCGTGTGTTGATCGACCTGCAGAGCCCTGCAGAATATGGCTATAATCTTGAAGGCGTTTACATCATGAAGATCAGTGAGTATTCCCTTGAAGGGTACAGCAAACAGCTTTCTCCCAATACCTGGTCAGGCGGAATTTCACAGGAATATATCGTACACTTTGTGGTCGATTTTGACCAGCCCATCCAGAAGATCGGGTTCTGGACAGAAGACGGTATTCAGGACTGTGAAGAAACCTTCAAAGCCGGGAAAGTCAAGGACGCAGGTGCGTTCATAGAATTTGATACAGAGCAAAATCAGATCGTGCAGGTGCGTACTGGCATCTCTTATGTTAGCATAAAGAACGCCAGAAAAAATCTGGTCACAGAGATTGTCAAACCCTTTGGGTGGTCCTTTGATGCCGTAAGGACAAACAATCTAAATACCTGGAATGACATCTTTGATCGCGTCAAGATCACAAGCTCTGATCAACGTGAGAAACGACGTTTCTATTCAAACATGTACAGGGCCGTTTGCAGCCGAAACATATTCAGCGATGTGGATGGCAAATGGGTGGATGCGGCCGAAAAAATTCAGCAACTCAAGGATCCTGACTCTGTGGCCATTGGGTGTGATGCATTTTGGAATACCTTCTGGAATCTCAATCAATTCTGGAACCTGGTGACACCGGACTGGTCAAGCCGTTGGGTGAAATCGCAACTGGCCATGTACGATGCCAATGGCTGGCTCGCCAAGGGACCTGCTGGCATGGAATACATCCCCGTGATGGTGGCAGAGCATGAGGTGCCCTTGATCGTGGGGGCCTATCAGATGGGCATTCGGGATTATGATGTGGAAAAGGCCTTTGAAGCCGTCAAAAAAATGCAGACCACGCCGGCCAGAAAGGTGGGCGGCGGATTTGCTGGGAACCGTGACCTGAAACCTTACCTGAAATATCATTATGTGCCCTATGACAAGGGGCGTTTTTCGAATTCGCTTGAGTACGCCTTTGATGACTGGACCGTGGCTCAGTTTGCAAAATCCCTTGGGAAACAGTCAGACTATGAGACGTTCATTGCGCGGGGGGCGTACTGGAAGAATGTGATTGATGCAGACACGGGCTATGCACGCATGAAAAAATCCGACGGCACCTGGTTTCCCGATTTTGATCCGTATCAATCAGGGCGGAATCATCATTATGTGGAAGGCAACGCGTGGCAGCTCACCTTCTTTGTGCCTCAAGATGTACCTGCACTCAGTGAAGCCATAGGCGTTGATCGGTTTATAGAAAGACTCAATTGGGGATTTGGGGAGAGCAATAAGTTACGTTTTAATGCACCCAATGATCAGTATTGGGATTATCCTGTGATACAGGGCAATCAGCAGTCCATGCATTTTGCCTTTTTGTTCAACTGGGTAGGGCGTCCCTGGCTCACACAAAAATGGAGTCGAGCTATTTGTGATCGATATTATGGGCATGGTTTATCCAATGCCTACTTGGGCGATGAGGATCAAGGGCAGATGAGTGCCTGGTTTATTATGGCCACGTTGGGCCTGTTTCAAACTGATGGCGGGTGTCGGGCAGAGCCTGTGTATGAACTTGGCAGTCCCCTGTATTGCAAAGTTGAGATCAATTTGGGCCAGCGCTATGGCAGGGGAGAGACCTTTGTGATCAAGGCAAACAAGGCGTCTCGCCTCAACAAGTACATTCAAAGTGCGAGCCTGAATGGCAAACCACTGAACTCTTTCTCTTTTCCTGCCAAAGAGTTGCTCAAGGGTGGTTCGCTTGAACTCGAGATGGGGCCCAACCCGAATGTTGAATGGGGCCTCAAGGCGTACTGAAAAAAATGCGTAATCCGTGTTTGGGCAAGACATAGTGACTGCACACATTTCAAAATTCTCATGGGCTGCGTTGTCGCCTGGTCTGTGGGCTTTGCCGCCTTGAACGAGACGATCGACGTGGTGTGCGCCTTGGGGGTGGTTTAATCTGGAAGGACGGCGAGTTGGAATGCATGGGCTGCTGGATTTCGACGCTGTCAAGTGACGGCAAACGCTCTTTGAGCCTGGCAATCGTCTCTGATCGAATGAGTTGGTCAGTTTCCATATTGAGCCCCTGAAGCACAGGAAGGTTACCTATTTGGTTGAGGGCTGCATCGGTGATGTGGCCGCGCAGCCTCAGGCTTTCGAGTTTTCTTAACCCCGCCAGACAGGCCAGATCGTTGCTCGTAGTACAATTCAAATTGCTGATGTGAAGACGCTTTAGAGCCTGTAGATTTCTAATATGAACCATGGCAGTTTCTGGATTTTGGTTACCCTGCAGGTCCAGCCATTCGAGATGACGCATGTTCGCTAGAAACGCCCAGTCGGAGCCCTGGAAAGGCAGGCCGGAAAGGGTCAGGGTTCTCAGGTTTGTCAGGGCCGACAGATTCAAGGGCGTTTCATCGATGTTTGAGCTTTTCTCTGAACGCATTCTGATACTGAGGGTTTTCAGGTTTGCTAAGCTATTCAAGTGATTCAGTCCTCGCTTGGTTACATCTCCGGAGAAACTCAGCGACTCCAATCTCTTCAACTTGCCAATGGATGCCAGGCTGCGTTCAGTCAAAAGGCGGCTACCAAGACTGAGTCCTAATTTCTTGAGATTCACGAGGGATTCGAAATGCGCTACGTCGTCATCTGACAGGTGTGCGCCCCGGATAGATCCGCAAAAGTTCAGTTCCTCCAATGAGTTCAGGGCGCCCAAGCAAGCTGCAGCATCACGGGTCTGATCGTCTGGCAAGGGCACCAAAACGACACTCAGAGATTTGAGATGATTGAGACTGCCAAGGGCTTTCATATTATCTGAAGTCAGTACCACGGGTTTTACAGACTCCAGTTGTGGCAAAGCCGTGAGAAACTGAGCGTCACTGATATTTGCGAATTCCAGTTTTCGTAGATGCTTGAGGGTCTTGAGCTGGGCCATTCCTGCAGGCGTGAAGTTGGTTGTCACGCGGATAAAGTACAATTCTTCCAGGCTGGTGAGTTTGGCAAGGGAAGCCAGCGTAGCGTCCGTCAGAGGCGTGTCATTACCCCAGAGGGTCAGGCTCTTGAGCCGTGTTAAGCCCTCCAGATACCGGATGTGCCGGTCGGTCAATCCCGTTGTCCCCCACAAAGCCAAACGCTCCAACCGAGGCAGATTGGCCAGATGAGCCAGACCGGAACCCCGTATTTTGCCCATGCGCAGCCTCAACCATCGCAGGTTGGGCAATTGCCCGAGATGGGCCATACCTGAATCCGTGGCAGACGTGTCGCAATCCAGATACTCCAAGGCAGGGAGATCCCTGAGCACAGCCAAGCCCGTGTTGCCCAAAGAGTATTCCCGCCCAAGTTCCAGGGCCTGGAGTGAACGCAAAGAGGTGAGAAGGACCATCTGTCTGTTGGTCACCCCTGTCATGTGCAAACTCAGGATACGCAGGCCCGTCAAACGGGAAATCGGTTCGAGAATCCGCGTGTCTGCATCCCTCCTGGAAATCGAAGAACTAACCCGAAGGCTGTACAGATCGTCCGGAGCCAGGCTTGACAGCCCGGACAGGTCCTCCGGCCCGATGACCAACCGGTCGTTCAGGAAGTCTCGTGACAGCTGTGATAGCCTGGGGATATCACTCTCAAGAGGGCGCGGCAGGACGACCAGTTGCAGGTTACTATCGACCGGTACTGTTAGACTACCCTGGGCTCGCCCCACGAAATCCCAGTCACCGGTCAGACAGACACGCACTGGGTCAAAGCCAAACGGATAAGAAAGATCTCGACCGGTTTCTGAATAGGCACTGCCCAGGCAGGGGTCTTCCATGGAAAGGCTCCCCATATATTGGTCCGCAGGGAAGTGCAGTATCTTGGCGGTGGCTGAGCTTCTTGATGTATCCGTTTCTGAAGGCATATCAGCGGTCAAGCCAGTGACTAATCCCCATGCCAGCACAATGATCATCCCCAGTCGCAGGTTTCTACTCACTGGAGCCAAGGTCACGATTCTCTGTTGAGATTGATTAATGTTTGTTTGTAACATGATTGATCTCCGTAAAAAGACTCGTAAGTCCGTTGCCCCTTGTCCCATCCTATCTGCTTATGCGATTCCCGGTGGGAGCCCCGGACTGGCTTGTGAACGATTAGTTGAGTTTTACATTTATTTTGCCAGCAAAACCATGTCCTACGGGCATGGTCAGAGTTGAGCCGCTTCGCGGGGCCTTTTTAATAGATTCCTCGACTGCGCTCGGGATGACAGGGTCGTATCCGACCGCCAATAATATATTCAAGGTGACTTTGTCATCCCGAGCTTGTCGAGGGATCTGTTTAATCAGTATCCGCGGTAGCGGATTCCATAATTGAAATCCCTTTCCGGGGTACATTGAAGCCATGTCCTCTGGGCAGGGTCGTTCACTTAACGTTTAGACTGTACAAATTAGGCAGACTGTTTTGAAGCTGCTGCCGAGCAGCAGCACTGATATCCTTGGATGAATTGATCCATACGTGCTGCAATCCATTCAACCCCTCCAACTTGCGGAGCCCGTTGTCTGTGAAGCTTCCAGTGACATTCAAGTGATTCAGCTTTGTCATGTTTGTGAGATAGGAAAGGGATGTGTCAGTCAAGTATCGGCTGCCAATGCCAAGCCTTTCCATATGAATCAAATCTTTTAGATGAGAAACGCCTGTGTCAGTAATCATGGAATGCTGCGCATAGGCCATTTGGAACCACTTGAGGTTTTTGAGGTGCTTCAAACACACCAGATCTTCATCGCTAAGGCTGTCATGGGAATCTCCTTTTTTCTGTGGCACCTTGAGCTTGAGTGTTAATTGCTCAAGCTTGGTTAATCCTGAAATGTCCATGCCTGAATTGTCTTGTTAACTTGTACAGGTCATCGCCTCTGAGCTTCAACAGTGGCGATAAATCACGAATGGCATGTTTGTTTACAGTCAGAGCGACGATTTTATGTGCTGGAATTAACACGTCACCCTGTGCTTCGCCGAGAGTTTCAGACTCTCCGTTCCATGTGCCATCAATCCAATGGGAAAAATGCGTGATTTCCCTTTTTATGCCAGCGTCTAGAACTGTGATCCTTCCCAGTGAACGGTCCGCAGGGAAGTGCAGGATCCTTGATTGACTATTCTGGGCAGAAACGGTGGCAATGAATCCATAAATAAACACAATAAACACTTCCACACGCATAATGTTTCTGGTCATGATCATGTCCTTTCCTATAAATGCGAAGTCGTGTCTCAGGGTCACCCATCATGGGACAGCATTCGGCTATGGCTGAGCCAGTGCAGCAGTGGCTTTGCCGGGTGAAGTCCCTTCATAGACAACGCGGAGTGTCTACCACAGACATAGTCCTTTCATACTGGTATTCAACCCCTCTTTGCCCTGGTCCAATCAAAGTCGGTTCCAATAAAGCTGCTCAGTAGCTGTACAAAGATTCCTCTGGCTGGCTGGATCCCTTCGCAGCCTTGATCTGGGCTTCTCTAAACAGTTTTGGCAGCATTTCTCTGAGCAGCCCAGGCAGAATTCGCTGCAGCTCTTTTCTAACTTCAGCAGAAATATTGGTTGGTATAGCCTCGTTACCCAACATGCCCGGTTCTTCCAATGGCTCTGGGGGTAAGCTAAGGGCACCGCCAATCATGCCGCCGCCCATACCCATACCACCCATCATACCTCTATTCCTGGGCGGTTGTGTGTCTGCAGGTGGGGCAGAGTCAGAACGTGAACTACCGCCCATCATCATAGCTCCCTGGCCACCCCTCATCATGCCTCTGTTTCTGGCGGGTTGTGCGTCAGTAGGTGGGGTAGAGTCAGAACGCAAACCACCGCCCATCATCATACCTTCTGGAGCTCCAGGGTGTCTGTCAGAGGACTGTGCTGGACCAGAACCAGGAACACCTGCCATCATCATGCCCCCAATACCGCCTGGTTGCTTATGAGGGCGCACTGCAGGTTGAGAACTGACATCAGAGGGCTCAGGCTCTAATTCCTCAGAGACAGACATGCCTCCCATCATCGCGCCAAATACAGGTTGATTTTTCCGAGGTTGTGTGGCACCAGGTTGTTTTAGTCCCAGTTGAACCTCTCTTCTATGCAACGCATCAAGCTTCATCTGGATTAACTGCTGTAGTGATTCGATTTCCGCTTTCATTATTTGAATTTCGGCGATATCCCTTGAAGTCTCCGCCGGAGTCTTCTGGATTTGAGCGCGCGCCATGGGCAGCAGAAATACTGCCATTAGAAACAGGGATGCCAGTCCAATGATTCCGATATTCTTTGTGTGGGGTGTTGGTCTATTCAACATGATTTTGATCCTTTCGGTTAACAAATTAGTTGATTCCATGACGCCGATCAATCGAAGCCCATGCATCGGTTTGTCAAACGTCCATGCAGCAATCTTGAGTAGCGTACGAGGATATACCTCGCCCGTTTTCTTCCCCAGGATCACCAGCACCGCCTCATCCACGGCCAGTTCACGTACTCGCCTGATTGTGGCATTGGCCAGCCATAAGAGAGGATTATAGAAATAGGCTACCTGCAGAATGGTCTGTAAAAGCTTCACCCAAATGTCACCACGTTGGATGTGCATTAGCTCGTGAACAAAAATAGTTTTTAGCTCCCTGGTCCCCAGACTATGTTCGAGCGTTCGTTCGGGAAGGAGCACCGTCGGTCGGAAAAGGCCATAGACTGCGGGAGTTGGAATAATGGGTGATACTCGAAGCTCAACCTGTCTGCCATTAAGCACTTGCTTACGGCACATTAATCCTGTTGAGTCTATGAAACTCTTAGCGCACTCATTGACAAATTCGACGAACAACCACATACGCATCTCCCGGCACGATGTTTCTAAGTTCTTTTAATCGAATAGCTGAATTACTGACTGTTGGTTGATAGAACTACTTCTTTCCTTTCTTGTCGCGTTTCTGGTGGATCAACATTTCCAAGTGTTTCAGTTCATCCTTTGAGAGTGAGTTTTCATCTACAAGAAACTCAATGAGCGGGCTAAAAGCACCTTGGAAGGCCCGCGCAGCAGCTCGCATAAGCTCTGCTCTTTGTGCCTGAATTCGTTTAATGGCAGGGCGGTAGAGAATCATTTTTCGAATACGCTCTGTTTCCAAAAAGCCCTTGGCCACCATTCGGTCTATCAGGGTTTTGACTGTGCTGTAGGCCCATCCCGTTTGCTCTGCAAGTTGCTCCTGGACGTCCGGCGCAGTACAGTGCTTTTGGTTCCAGACAATTTCCAGAATGGACCATTCCGCTTCAGTCAGTTCATATTTCTTTCTCATCAAAACCCTTTCAAGTGCTGTTGGAGTAGATGTTACACTACAGGTGTAGTGAATGCAACACAAAATATGAGAATAAAGTGGATATTTTCAAAAACACCTTCTGTGTGGCAGTTTTGCGTAAGAAAACCATGTCCTCTGGGCATGGCCAGAATCAATAGGCTCTGCCACTTGATATAAAAGCATCTGTCATCGCGAGGCACGAAGCGATCTTCCTTTGTTTATCGATTTTTAACAATTTCAGAAATCTTGAAATACCTGTTTATGCTTTATCCGTGGCAAATGGTTTTGGAGTGACGCAAAATGATGTTTCAAAAGGCTGGAAATTTGCTAGACTATCGCTATGAAAAGACCAAGAAGAATTGCCTTGAAGGCTGGTTACTGTGAAAACCCAGACCGTGGTCCTGTTAGTTTTTGGCGGTATCGATTTGCCACGTTGTTGTTCGACGGCGGCTTTAAACCTCAGCAGGTCCCATACTATTTAGATCCATGTGCGGTCTCAAAATTTCCTGGCCACATTAAAGGGAGTTAATGCATGAGTAGTTTAGACTATGCCATTATTGGTGGATACTTTGCGATTGTGATCGGTCTGGGGTTCTGGTACCAGAAAAAGGCCTCACAAAACATCAAGGCCTACTTTCTGGGCGGCAACTCCATGCACTGGCTGGCCCTGGCCATGAGCGGGTCCGTGGCGACCTTTGACATCACAGGCACTATGTGGATCGTGTCGATTTTGTTTGTGCTGGGTATGAAGTCCATGCTGCACCACTGGATGTGGGGCTTTATGATGGGGGCGTTCTTTCTGGCCTATATGGGTAAGTGGGTGCGACGCTCCAAGGTGGTGACAGCCGCCGAATGGATGGAGACCCGATTTGGGGACGATGCGGGGGGACGTCTGGCACGCACTGCCTATGCCCTCATGGCCGTGATTACGCTGACCGGCTTTATCGGGTATGCATACCAGGGGATCGGCAAGTTTGCCTCTGTGTACATTCCCATTGAGAATCTGGCCAACCATGTGCCTTGGCCTTGGCTCCAAGATCTGGTGACGTATTTCCCAGTCGATTGTCTGGCCGTGCTGGTGATTGGAGTCACAACATTATACGTGATTTCCGGCGGTCTCTACAGTGTGGTAATTACCAATGTGATTCAAACGGCCGTGCTGACGATCGGTGGTTTGTTTATTGCCTATGTGGCCTGGTCCAAATTGACACCGGAGATGCTGTCGCAACTCCCCGCAGGGTGGGATAGCCTAAGAATTCCCTGGCGTATTCCGGAGCTGGCTGGCACAGAGCACGCCAGTTTCGAGTTTTTTGGGGCTCTGGTGATCCTGTGGGTGATCAAGGGACTGTTTCTCAATGCCGGGGGACCGGCCCAGATGTACGACTTTCAATTTTTCCTGTCTGCACGTAGTCCGCGAGATGCCGCCAAATTGGGGGCAGCCTGGAGTTTCTTTCTGATTATTCGATGGGCCATGACCCTGGGTATTGCCTTGCTGGGGCTCCTGGCTATGTCAAATGTCACGGACCCAGAGCAGGTGATGCCGATTGTGCTGCTGGAATTCATGCCCATGGGGATTCGAGGGATTGTGATTGCCGGTCTCTTGGCGGCTTTCATGTCCACGTTCAGCTCGACAGTGAACAGCGCAGCGTCTTTTGTGATTCGCGACTTCTGGCAGAAATATGTGTTCCCTGATGCCTCTCAGGCACATCTGATCCGGGCCAGTCGTCTGGCCACCGTGTTGATCGTCTTTTTTGGCGTTCTCATCGGTACGCGGGCCGAGTCCATTCACGAGATATGGGATTTTTTGATGATGTCCCTGGGGGCAGGTGTGATCCTGCCCAATATCCTGCGATGGTACTGGTGGCGAATGAATGGCTGGGGCTATGCCCTGGGCACGTTCGGCGGCATGGCCCTGTCCGTCCTTCCATTACTGGTGAGCGGGCTTTCCATGTTTATCGTCTTTCCCTTAATCTGTACGGCGTCACTGGTTCTCAGCGTGGTGGGGTCCCTGGTGACGCGGCCTGTGGAGGAATCCACACTGATCGCTTTTTACCGTTCAATTAGGCCCTTCGGACTTTGGAGGCCGATTCGTGATAGGGCCGCGTTGTCTCGGGCCGAATTGAGTCTATCGTCTGAGAGTACCTCTCGTACGTTATTTAATGTGGTGGTGGCCATGGTCGGGATTCACGGTCTGTATCTGTTTCCCATGTATCTGGTGGGCCACTGGTATGCCAAGGCTGCGGCCTGGCTTTCCGTGGCTGTAGTGGCCATAATCGTTCTATCGTTTACCTGGTATCGACATTTGCCGGAGGATCACAATGACTAAACTGAATTGGACCCTATTATTGACTGTTTCACTGTTATGTACCCTGGCCCCTGCGACGGAGCCCCTGTGGACCGTGGGGGTTCAGGATAAAACCTATGCGGAGTTTGCCGGCGTGGGTCAGATAGACCAGTATCCACAACTGTTTGGCGAGCCTGTGGTCTTTGAGGTTGGCAAGAGTGCCTCAGAGACCGACTGGCCCTTTATCCATCCCTCCACGTCGGATGCCTGGGCCGGGAGCCAATCCCACGCCTTTACTCTTCAGTTTGATCTGGCATCGGATCTGGCCCCTTGGTACGAGTTGAGCATTCACCTGGTATCTGCACAGGGCGCAGCACCGCCTGAGATGTCCTTGACGATCAATGGGCAGCCTTTTAAACAGACCGTTCAGACGCAGGCCGGTCCTGGCGATGCCGTCCTGTCAGACCCGGCTAAGGGGCGGCCTCAGTCCCATGCATTCCTATTGCCAGCTGGCCTGTTGGTCTCAGGGACCAATCGTGTGGCCATTGTCACCAAGGGGTCGTGGTTACTGTATGATGCCATCGAATTTCGCGAGGTGCACAAGGCCCAGACCGTGACCGGTCTCAAGACTACGGTGATGCCGGGTTGGTTCAAGACAGCGGACGGTTTGGCTCGCAAGCTTCGCGTGGAATTTACCGAGGGCTATCTGATGCAGCCTGCCGTGATAAAGGTGGCATGGCAAAATAAAACTTGGGCGCAGATTCTCGATCCCGATGATCAGATCTTATCCCATACCGACATTTTGGTGCCCATGGACTATACGGAAATACCCCTGCCTGCGACTGTGACATTAACGCAGGAAAACCAACCGATCACTCAGGTCGTCACCATTGAACCGTATCGCAAGTGGGAAATCCATCTGGTACATCAGACCCATCTGGACATTGGGTACACGCATTCCCAGCCCGACGTGCTGGCATTGCAGGTGCGTCAGCTTAAGGAGGCCATGGACCTGATTGATGCCTCAAAAGCGTATCCACCTGAGGCGAGGTTCAAGTGGCATCCTGAAGGCATGTGGGCTGTGGAGGAATTTTTACGCACAGCCTCTGCCCAGGAAAAAGCAAGATTCATTGAGGCCACACGCCATCAGGATATTCATCTGGATGTCATGTACGCCCAGGCCATGACCGGTCTCTATTCCGAGGAAGAACTGTTTGAACTGATGGCCAGTGCCAAACGCTACGAACGCCAATACGGTGTCACCATAGATTCGGCTATGCAGTCGGACGTGCCTGGCTACACCTGGGGCCTGGTACCTGTGCTGGCCCAGTGCGGTGTCAAGTACATTTCGGTGGGACCGAACAGTGGTCACCGGATTGGCCACACCTTTGACTGGGCAGACAAACCCTTTTACTGGGTGTCACCCTCGGGCAAAGAGAAGGTCCTGTTTTGGATGTGCGGCAAGGGGTACAGCATGTTCCTGCGGAGTGGCGTGGCCCAATATCATGGGCTGGCAGACAACCAGTTGCTCAAGTATATGGATGAAGTGTACAGCTATCTGGACCAGCTTGATCAGAAAGAGTATCCCTATGAGATGCTCATGCTGCGCTATGCTATTGGCTCGGACAATGGTCCGCCAGACCCGACACTCAGCGATGCTGTCAAGTATTGGAACGAACGGATGGCCTATCCCAAGCTGATCATCACCACCAATAGCCGTTTTCTCAAGACCTTTGAACAGGCCCATGGTGACAGCATTCCCGAGATGTCCGGGGACTTTACCCCATACTGGGAAGACGGCGCTGCCAGCACCTCTGCGGATACATCGCTAAACCGCCGCACTGTCGAGCGTCTTGTCCAGGCTCAGACCCTCTGGTCCATGCTTCAGCCCAAGCTGCCTTTGCATGCCAAGGTGGATGCCGCCTGGGAAAAACTGATCATGTACGATGAGCATACCTGGGGGGCGTGGAACAGTATCTCAGCACCGGATGATAACTTTGCCGTGCAGCAGGCCCAGTACAAACAGCGGTTTGCCCTGGACGGTCACGATATGACCGAAATGATTCTTACCGAGGTTCTGGCAACTGTGTCGAAAGACGAGTCCAGTGTGATTGAAGTGATGAACACCCATGCCCAGGTTCAAACCGGTCTTGTGCGTGTCCCGGCCCAACAGTCCACAGCGGGTGATCGCGTGGAAACAGCCAACGGTTTCGCAGTAGTGTCACAACGGCTGGCCTCAGGTGAACTGGCCTTCCGAGCGCAAGACGTTCCTGCATTTGGCAGCCGACGATTTCGGATAAAACGGGGCAGGGCCCATCGCGGCGGGGAGGTTTTGGCGGGCGTGACTACCCTGAAAAACGGACGGGTGTCCGTGAGGATCGATCGTGAGACCGGTGCGATCCAGTCGCTGACCTGCGCAGACATCGCGTCTGATCTGGTGGATACCAGTCAAGGCCGTGGTCTCAACGACTATCTGTACATCCTGGAGCGTGACGCGGACAAGAACCGCCACCGTATTGAGGGCCCGGTCAAGGTCTTTGTCGAAGATGCCGGCCCTCTGGTCGGGACTTTACGTATTGAATGTCGTGCCCCCGGCACCCATTCGCTGACGCGTCGCATCTGCCTGGTGGATGGCGCCGATACTGTGACCTTGACCAACATCATAGACAAACGCCAGGAAAGGCGTCCCGAGAGTGTGTCATTTGACTTTCCCTTTAATGTGCCGGGCGGCATCATGACCATTGACACGCCCTTTGCTCCAGTCGAGCCGGAAACCGATCAGTTACGCGGGGCCAATCGCAATTTCTTTTGTGTACAGCGGTGGGTGGATGTGTCAAATTCGGACTATGGTGTGACCTGGGTCTCTCTGGATGCACCCATTGCGCAATGGGATCCCATTAAATTTGGTATAAGCTGGCACAATGATACACTGTTCCGTCGTACATTGAAGCCGACTCAAACCTTCCATTCCTGGGTCATGAATAACCACTGGGAAACCAACTATAAAGCGGACCAGATGGGCAAGGTTAGTTTTACCTATGTGCTCTGTCCACACAAGGGCGATCTAAATTCGATTGCAGCGCAGGATCTGGCTCGATCCGTGTTTCAGCCATTGCTGGCCGTATCCATCAATCCAAATAGAGCTGTACCCGGATCGCCACTGACAGTCAAGGGCCAGGGTGTGGTCGTCTCTATGCTGCGTCCGGCCAGAGACAAAAAGGGATGGGTCGTGCGTCTGTTCAACGTCACGGATCAGCCCACAAAAGCCACAGTAGAGGGTCGCTCCAGGGGGACAGACACTTGGCTCAGCAACCCCATGGAAGATCGACTTGAGAGGTTTGAGGGACCCCTCGAAATGGGGGCTCACGATATTGTGACATTGCGGGTTGAGTAGGGGCGCTGCGCTTTAGTGTTTAGTGTTTAGTGTTAGGGGGACGCTTCGCTTGAGTGTTAGGTTTTAACTGAAGTTTTGCAAACTTCAAGTTTTCCGTAGGCAGTATACATGGTGAAAAACGCGGTTTTCTAAAAACTAAAAACTGTACCGCACAGGGCTTTTTGCAAAAGTCTTGTGTTAAGTTGGCGAGGCGGTCTGACAGTGTGACGGTCGAGGGTATTGACGCCAAATAAGAAGGGGGCTTGCCACTTGGACGAGCCCCCGATTAAATCACTGCAATTGCTTATGCCAGCGACTATTTTTTCTCGGTGTTTTTCATTCTATCGAGATAGCTTTGCATGGCTTTGCCGGTTGATGAATCCGGTGCCGCCTTGACGGCTTCCACGAGCACGCTTTTCATCTTTTCCATATCTCGGCTGGACTGATAGACTTGAGCCTTTACGGACAAGGCGCCCTGCAGGGCTATGCCCTCCAGAGGACTCTCTTTGATGATCGTATCAACCGTCTTGATGGCCGTCTCAGGATCACCCTTCATGCTATGAGCACGAACCGTAGTCAGCTGCATATTAGTCAGGGCCTGGCCTTTGAGATCCTTGGCCTTGATCCTTGCCTGTATCATGGCAATGGCCTCATCGAACTTCTTTCCACGCATCATGCCCCTGATCTTGGCATCGAAGATCTGTTGTTCATATTTGTTCTTTAGTTCAAGTGTATCTGCTTGGGGAAGATTCCAGGCTTTGAGTGTCTCTTCCAGGACCTGGGCCGCTTCATCCGTCTTGCCTTGACCCAAGAGGGTTCCGATTTTCTGATCAAAGGCCAACTGCGCATATTTGTTGTTCAATCCGGCCTCATTCTTTGAATCAAGGGCAATGATCTGTTCGATCTCTGCCTTATAAAACTGGTTGGCAAGCTCAATCCCCATGGCTTCCAACGCCTTGTCCACAGATTTGGCCTTGGCCAGGTCTGTGTTTGCTGCCTTGGCAGCGGCAAGATATTCATCTCTTTCCTGGTGTTTCTTCTTGAGCTTCGCAAGATGGGTTATATAGGTGTCTGCACCGCCGGCTTGATACCCTGTCCGTGCGTAGGGGCGACCCGTTTCGTCCATCAGATAGACGGTTGGATACCCACGAATGGCATACTCGTTTTTCAGCTTCTCGTTCTGTTGGGTTGTTTCTTCGCTGACCTTGGTCTTATCACGGGGATAGTCCAATGCTACCAGCACGAATTCCTTCGGGGCCTCTGTTTTGAAAACTTCTTTTTGAAAGACCTCTTTGTTGAGTCTGATGCACCAGCCACACCAGTCAGATCCGGAAAAATCGACCAGTAGATCCTTGTCTTCTGCTGCGGCCTTTGCCTTGGCCTGTTCAAAATGATCTGTCCAACCTGTGCCTAGTGCCAGCGACACAGAACTGACTGCAAAAAGGATGACCAAAGCCAGTGAGGGTACCGCGCGGTTGATTTTCATGACGACATCTCCAGAAAGTAACTATGCAAAAACCATGCTATACGTGTGGAAACACACATGAATTTCCACCAGAAGGCGTGATTATACCATCGGAGTAGAGGGTATTTCAAGTATTATGTGCCGCAGGGGTTAGGGAATAGGGGGCAGGGGCAAAACAAGTTTGAAGTGTGAGGTGTGAAGTTTGAAGTGATGGATGGGCTTTGCCCATGCTGATTTGATTTTGAAAACAGATTTGGTTTTTAGCTGGTAGAGTGACTATCTTTGCGTTCTTTGTAGACTGTCGGTTGGAAGCTTCAGCTCTTGAGCCTGATAATGATATTCGGATTAAAAGCACTCTTCTTAACTTCTAACGGCTAGGCAGTGGCGTAAAGTCTTTGATATCGTTGAGCAGTAGAGAATCCAAGGCATTTGAGGGTATGGTATGCCCAAAGTTTTCCGGAGAAAGCTGGCACCCCACATATCTGTTTATGGACTGCGGGTTGGCAAAACGGAAAGCCTTTGTGTAGATATTATCCTGGTCCACTGCACAGTAAGATCGGGTTTCAAAGCTGATGTGGCCGTCTACAAACAGAACATTCTGGCCTTCTTGGTCATGGGCATCAGAATTGCCTACCTTGCCTTGATTTGGCATACCCATAAGTAGACCGATCTCAGGCACGTCAGGCATAAAGTTTCCAAACCCCAACCCAGCAGGGCCTCTGGCTTCTTTGTCCTGGCACCAGGGATTTCGATCCGCAGCCACGGCCAGTTGTGGATTGGAGTCTGTGGTCAGGGCGTAGCTGGCATTGAAGGGGTGATGGTACGCATAGCTACAGTGCTCCATGGTATTGGCATCGCCAAAATCCCACACATCAGAGAATGTGAGCAGGGCATCTTCCACGGTCAGGACATGGTCGACCAGGGTGAACTCCGTGACATTGGGCTCTCCATAGCATAGAAACGTTTTAGGAGAAACCTCCATGGTCTTGACCAGGAGATATAGGTGGGACGATATGGTTGTCTTGCCATGACCATTTCCATTGCTGGAGAATGCTGAGTCGCGGTCAAGTGAAGTCCAGTTGTTGAGGCTGTTTGTGTAATCGTTAATGTATGCGCCTGTGTGAGGAAATCGACCATGATACTCACTGCAATACATGGCCATGCTTTTGCCAAGGACTGCGAGGTTGGCACGGCAGGCCATTCTTTGTGACAATACTCGGCCTTGCCGTCCTACGGCACCGCCACAGATCAGAATCATGCACATGCATAGAAACACCACAACGCAATCAACGCGGCGTGGAGGGGATGGTGTCTGGTGGTATTGTGTCATCGTCTTGGTCCTCTGGAGTAGTATTGTCTCTTGCAGGGGAAACTAGAAACAGTGTATTGATCGACGCGGGGCCATAGCCCTGATGTCTGGCCTGCCCCACAAAAAGTAGGGCTTGATGGCCAACAAGGATGGGTCGTCCAAAATTCTGATAGCGTTTAACTGCATCGTCGAATTCGGGCCACAAGGGCGTGACGTTTCCTGATGGCTCTATTCGTGACAGATCCCATTGATGATGAAGCCAGGTATCAGGATACGTCTGTAATGCGGGGCATCCTGTGACATATAGATCCCCCATGGCGTCTATGGTCAGGCATGGCGTTTGGAGTGTGCCTACGGTTGTGATCCATTTCAACGTGCCGTTGGGCGCAACCGCATAGACTTCAGGGCCCCCAAGTGCTACGTACAGTGTGCCGTTGGGATCAAGCACCGGTGAAGGCCAGATCACGGGGGCATGCACATTGGCTTCATGGTGTGGCGTGAGTGCCCAAAGATCCAGGGACCAGCAGGTTGCACCTGTCAGTGCATCTATGGCATATAATTCACCGTTAGTGAGTATTTGATAGACCTGGTTGTTGTTTGATATGACGGGCGTGCTGCAGGGCCAGGTCTCGGGTTCAAAGGTGTGCGTCCACACGGGTGTCCCTTGATCAGGATCAAGGGCATAGAGATTGGGATCGTACAGGGCGCTGGTCATGATCAGCCCTCCATGGGTGATGGCCTGTGATGTGATGATGCCCGTGGGGTTCTGCTTTGGGCTAGATGTCTGAAATATCCACAACACATTACCTGCCGGGTCCAGGGCATGAACTCTGCCGCTCATGTCGCCAAAAGACAGGGTCCCGTTCTCATTGAGTGTCGGACTGCTGCAGACGGGGCTGCCTGTGTCATGGGTCCAGGCCAACAGGCCGTCCGGATTCAGAGTATATAGAGTGCCGGTTTCGTCCCCCAGATAGAGGCTGCCATCGGGGGCAATTGTGGGCGAGGTGGTCATGGTGTCCAAGGTGTCATATTGCCAGAGTGATGTGATGGTGAATTCACCTGTGGTCTGATTCATCTGCCATTGATTTGCGGTCAGGACATTGCCGGACTGCACATACACGGTCTGCTCTGTGCCCGCAACAACGTGCACAGGCGGCATGATCTCTGTGCCTGCGTTGTTCAAGGCAAGCGGTATGGTTTGCATGACCACGGTTGAATTTGGCCCCTCCAGCAGGGAGTGCCCTGTTCTCTGAAAGTTGCCAGCAAAGGTTGGCCAGTCCGCAGAATCAATCTCCAGAGGCTGCGCATTGCTTAGACTGGTGCATAGGCATAGGCACTGAATCATTGCCCACTTTCGCATAGAATGCTTCTCCTGACTCGCTGTTTGTCCCATGATTCGGCGATACTCCTACGCTTAGGCTTCCCAAATCCAACTCCAAGTATACAGAAAAACCAGAAGGATTGCTACCTATAAACTGATCGGTCGGCAGGGCCCTGACTTTTTTTGACAGATTGGTCATATCCTCAAAACGGGTCATATCCTTCTGGCAAAGCCATTCTGCGAGTTGCTTGCCGGTAAATTTCGGCAGGCCGAGCTTCATGGCGATCTCAGTCAGTTCGTCCAGGGCATTGCATTGCCTTTCTATTGATGTTTTTCGTGGGCATTGAGGAACCAGGTTTTTGTAATTTTTGTCCCCATAACGCTGTAATGTTTCACGCGCTAGCTGGGCCTGTTCGGCATCCATACGTACTGTTGGGGCACTGGCACCCAGGACTGCGATCCCACTGTCCCACCTTCTCACTTTCTGCTCTTCTTACCTTACGATTCACACTACGCCAACTGCGGAATCTTCAACAACTCACCACCACGCAGCGCCGATTCGTGCGCCACGATGCCCGGCACGGTGTATGCCAGTGCCTGGACAATATCCACGGTGGGCTTGCGATTATGGCTGAGTGCATCGATGAATTCGTGGGTCAAGAAGGTGTGTGATCCGTGATGGCCGCTGTTGTGGCGCAGGGGTTTGGGCAGCATGTCGGTTTTCCACCACTCTGGCTGTTTATAGGGTTCTCTGCCTGGCAGGTTACGCACAAACCCCGCGTCGTCTTTTTCCTGGAGGCCGGCATCTGATCGTATAATGACTGGGCCCAGGCCATTGGGGTCTGCGCCATAGAAGCTCATTTTGTCGCCGATCCATTGGGCCCGCTCTGTGCCACGGTGAGCGCCCTTCCACCAGACATTCATGCGGAAACCATGACCCTTGTCGGTCTTGAACATGGCAGATTCGTTCCAGAAGGGGTTGCTGTAGTCATTGTCTTTGCAGAACGGGCTGTCATTTCCCCAGCCGTGACAGGTGACTTCCATCAGTCGTTCGCCTGTGACCCCAGTCAAAAACGCGGTGCAGTGGGTGGGATAGTGCATGGGCGCAATACCGTATCGCCAGGTGCGTTTGCCGTTCTCAAAATAGAGGGATTCCAGACCGTCGTGCTGATACTCTGCCTCTGAATAGAAGAGGTGGCCGAATTTACCCTGTTCGTAAAACCGGCGAACAGAAATTGTGGGTTGCTGATAATAGGTGGTCTCAGCCATCATATAGGTGAGCCCGTATTTCTTTACGGCCGCAAGTAATTGTTCGGCTTCGGCTATGCCTCCACCCAGACTCGCCGGCACTGCAGAGATGGCGTGCTTGCCATGTTTCATAACTTCAATGACGTGTTTGACATGATTGGGGCCTTCAGTGAAGATTGCCACGGCATCAATCTTCTTATCCTTGACCAGAACCTCCAGAGAGGGATAGGATTTGCTACACTGGTATGTTTTCATCAGGCGGTCACGTCGCTCCGGACGCAGGTCACTCACTGCCTCAACCACACAGTCAGGGTGTTCATGCCATTGAAATCCACAGCCAAATCCACCACCTACCACACCGATATGAATCTTCTTTGGCGTGGTGTTGACAGCCAGGGCAGCTGACGATACCAGGGGTAAGCCAGTCAAAACCACAGTACTTTGTTTGAGAAAACCACGCCTTGATGAATGTCTCTCAGTCAATCCTGCCATTTTTGATATCTCCTAAGCGTTGATTAAGAATACCAGAGCCTAGGTCTGGTCAAGGGCCTTGTCAAGCGATTTGTTCATGACGTCTGTTCTCTTATGTGTTGTATTTGGTTTCCAGACGAGCTGAGCCCATGTGGCTGCAATAGTTTGACGCCAGATCCTTGATGTATCTCTCTTTTTCTGATATCAAGGAAGGAGGTCATATGCCGAAGTGTGGGCAACACATTTTGCGGTGGGTCTTGCACTGCAGAAAAAAAGGGTTAGACAGGAGTGTCACCATGAAGAAGGCCTCATGTTCGTTTGTCTTGGAACATCCCCTATTTGCAGTAGTTATGGCAATCATGATGCCCATGGCGAACCTTGTTTTTGCACAAAACAGTCCAGAAGGATGTATTTGGCTTGAGGGCGAATCCGCCAAGACTTCCTTCAAGGTGAATAGGTCCGGGTGGGGCCGAACACAGTTTTTGTCTGAGGAAAAATGGCTGCACATCAGTGTAAATCAGGGTGACGTTGGGACCCAGGTGCCTGACCATGGTGTGGTTCTGTCCTATGATTTTGACGTGTCAAGGGCAGGACAGTATGAGCTGTGGAACCGTGTGGGTTTTGAGTTTGTCCGATCTGTATTTGAATGGCGAATTGATGATAACGCTTGGCAGACTGTCGCGTCTGATCGCCTGACTACAGATTTGATGGAGATAGCAGAATGGTGTGAAGTGGCCTGGCTCAAGCTTGGAGAACAGACCCTGTCTTTTGGGTCGCATCGTCTTGAGATTCGTTTGCCCAAGACAAAGGATGATTCAGGCAAGTGGCAGCGTCTTATTTACGCATCGGATGCCATCTGTCTTCATCCAGGATCTTTCAGGCCAAATGGCAAGTATAAGCCGGGTCAATCGTATCGGGATGCCCAGGACAAAGCTGCAGCCAGGCTTAAATTCAAGCTTCCTGAAGCAGGGTCCGCGCAGCGGTCTCAAGTGACTCTCAACGGCCTCTGGGAGGTGGCACGTCACGACGAACAGAAACCAGGCGAAGTGGCCGAGCCGCTGACGCAGATGCCAAAGGGTCTTTTCTGGCGTGGGATTTCTGTACCGGGTGACAAGAACGTGCAACGTGAAGATCTGATCTTTGCGCACAGGCTTTGGTATCGAACACGGGTGGCTGTGCCTGCCTCCATGGGGGGTAGGGTGTTTTATCTGGATTTTCCCTGCAACAATCTCAACACCACAGTGTATGTGAATGGGATATTGTGTGGGTTTGAAAAGAATCCCTTTGTCCGGTTTCAGGTAGATCTTACACCGGGGATCAAGCCGGGCCAGGTTAACGAAATCCAGGTGGGCATTCGTGACGCCTGGTATGGTCGCTCTGCCGATCCCAAGCGTCCCTTGAAACTACGCAAGACATTCAACCTACCCTTGCGTCTGTTCAGTGAGGGATTTCAGGATTTTGACTATCCTGTGTGGAATTGCCCGCAGTCCGGGATCTTGAGTACGCCGACGCTGATAGCGGCCGGCGGTGCTGTGGCTGTGGATGATGTGTTTGTCAAGCCGTCTGTAGCCAAGCAGCAGCTGGATGTGGCACTGACCCTGCGAAATACATCCGACCAGGATGCCGTGGGCCAGATTCAGTGGGCTGCTGTCAATGAGAAGACCGGTCGCATAGAGCATCGCTTTAAGGCTTTATCTTTCAACGCACGAGTTGGCCAGGTCCAAGCGATCGATCTGTCTGAGACCTGGGAAAACCCCACGCTGTGGTGGCCTGATGCGCCGTTTCTGTACACACTACGTACGACTGTGCTGCTCAATGGAAAGCCGGTGGATGTGAAGGACACCGAGTTCGGTTTTCGTGAATGGCGATGTGAAGGCAAGAAATTTACGCTCAATGGGATTGTCTGGCACATGTGGGCCGATCTGGTGGGTGTGAAATCTTCTCCAGAGGCATGGCTTGCCGCCTATCGACGTACCCATCAACGGACAACGCGGTTGAGTACTGCCGGGCAGGCTGGTCCCGAGACTCGTTGGCTGGGCATGGAACCCCATGAGGCCCTGGCATTCTGCGATCGGAATGGTGTGGTGGTGCGACGTAATACCACACTGGATGGCGAGCGCATTGGGTATCATTTCAGTGAAGGTGACGCAGAGACTCGAAAGCAGCAGGGTGGTTCGGAACTCAAGCTGGCCCTGATGAAAAACTGGCGTGACCAGTGTGTGGCCCAGGTCAAGGGGGAACGCAACCACCCGTCAATCCAGATCTGGACCATTGAAAATGAATTTGCGTTTATCAACCTTATCAATTTGCTTGGCAATTCAAAAAACATGGACCTGTACGAGCAGGAGATTACCAAGACCCATGATGCGGTGTTGGCTGTGGACCCCACCCGGTCTGTGATGATCGATGGCGGCGGGGCCACAAAGGACAACACACTGGGTGTCCATGGGGATCATTATGTGGCCACGCTGGATGCACGCTATCCGGATCTGGCCTACGAACCTTTTGCTCAAGGTGGCGGACGGGGGCGTTGGGTGTGGGATGAGCAACGGCCTCGCTTCTTGGGGGAGGATTGGTATGCCACAGGGATCAACCCGGCCGACTATGCCATGTGGGGCGGAGAGACCACATTCCAAGGCAAGGCGGCCACCGGCGATGCCCTGGCCCTGATCTATCGCATGCTGACCGAGGGGTATCGGTGGGGCGGTCATTACGCAGCCTGGCATTTCTGGCTGGGCCACGAGGGCGGTGACACACAATGGGGCGCCAACCCTGAACGGGCTGTGTTCGTGCGTCAATGGGATTGGACCTTTGGTTCGGACCAGAAGGTGACACGAACCTTTGGTGTGTTTAATGATACGCATTATTCTGATCCCATCACATTTTCTCGCCGCTTGACGATCAACGGCAAGGATGTTTATTCAAAACGTACGATCCACAAGACCGCGCCGGGCACGTCAGAGAAGTTCGATGAGGTGATCCCCATGCCTGTGGTGACAGAGCGGACAGAAGCCCAGTTGGTGCTGACATTGTCTGTGGCAGGCAAGGAGGTCTTCCGTGATAGCAAGGCCGTGTCAGTGCTCCCTCGTGTAGTTTCTGATGATCTGAAGAGCAAGGGACTCGCTGTTTATGATCCTTCAGGTGGCACGGCAGTCGCGCTCAAGCGTCTTGGCGTGCCTTTCCACTCTGTTCAGAGTCTGGACAGATTGTCCAAAGAGACCAAGGTTCTCGTGGTTGGCTCCAATGCGGTAAAGGGTGATGAAACCACGTCAACCCGTTTGGCCGCGTATGCGTCTCTGGGGCACGCTGTGGTCGTACTCGATCAGATCCATCCTTTAAAGTATCAGGCTATTCCCGCAGACATAGAGCTGGCCCCCTGGTCCAGGAAGAATGATTTCGGTACAGAAGTGCCCACGGCTGAGGGATGTACTGCCTTTATCGAGGACACCTCTCATCCTGCATTGTTGGGATTAGAAGACAAGGACTTCTTTACCTGGGGCCAGGGGCATCGCGTGTTTCACGACGCCTATGTCAAGCCCACACGCGGTGGCAAGAGCCTGGTGCAGTGCGGCCCGCGTCTTGAGTATTCGGCCCTGGTGGAAGTGCCAGTGGGGCAGGGGATTCTGGTTCTGTGCCAGCTGGACATGGGCGATAAATTGGCCCACAATTCGGTGGCGCAGCAATTGCTCATGAATCTCATCCGTACAGGCCAGGACTATCGATTGGAATATGCTGATGTGGCCACGGTGATCAAGGATGATTCGTTGGCAAAAGCCATTGAGGCGGTGGGGTTGCAGTATACCAAAGCCAAGGATCCTATGACTGCCCTGCGTGACAGTCACAAGAAGATTGTGCTTGTCTCAGCCACGCCCGCCCACTTAAAGGCAATGGCCAGTGACCAGCCTGCTTTGAAACGTTTCTGGCAGGGCGGCGGCACTCTGGTCCTGTGTGGCCTGACACCGGACGGCCTGGCCGACTACAACCGAATCGTGGGTGTGGATCATGTGATACGTTCGTTCAAACGTGAACGTGTCAGCTTTCCGGTGGTTCGGAATCCATTGACTGCCGGATTGACTGTGGGTGACATTGTGCTGCTCTCTGGCAAACGTATCTTTGGCTGGACAAAGGATGAATATGTGGTCTCTGACATGTTCAACCATGTGGTCAATCTGGACGAGATGGCCACGTTTGCCAAGAGTCGTTTCTCAAACTATGATAACATTGTCAACGGGTTTGTGGGGTCGGATGGCTGGCCCTTGATTATTGACTTTGAACATCCGAAGGACGGCACGCCCTACGAAATCCATATGGACCTGTCGCAGGAAGAGACTGTGGTTGAATACACGCACGATCAGTCTATCAACTACAACCCCACCACGCGGATTGCCTTGCTGTTTGATGGCGAGGATCCTGTGGAATTTGAATTGAATCCCAAGGGTGAAAGCCAGACTTTTGCGATAAACCCACCGCGCAGGGCAAAGCGTGTCACTGTGCAACTGCTTAAATGGCAATCAGATCCGGGCAAGAGACCGATCATTGGTATTGATAACATTACGTTGAAGGTTCAGCGATCTTCCGAGTGGCAGGCCAGCGTCAAACCCATGCTCAACAATGGCGGTCTTGTGGAATACAAGAAGGGCCATGGCAGGGTCGTGCTTCTCAATCTCAATTTCCAGGAAAACGAGGCTGTGCCCATTAACCAAACCAAGAAGCGGACGATCCTGGCCACGATATTGCGGAATCTTAAGGCCCCGTTTTCAGGAGGCAAAACTGTGATCGTTGGGGCCGATTTGACCTATACGTCCCTGGATATCCACACCAAAGCCACCACGTACAAGGACGAACGTGGCTGGTTTGGGAACAAGGCGACTACATTCAAGTCGTTGCCTGCAGGTGAGCATGTGTTTGCCGACGTGCCCTATACCGTTTATGAAATGCCAACCTCTCCAGTGCCTCAAGTTCTCATGCTCGGTGGTAAGAATGTACCGGGTCATCTGCCAGAACAGATCCTGGACATTCCAGTCAAGATTAAGGCAGATGCGTTGTTCTTTTTGCACACAGCCCGAATTGATCGCCGTCTCAATGCACGTGAACAGAAAGAGAAAAAGCAGGTAGAGCTTTGCCGCTATGTGATTCACTATGCAGATGGCCAGACCGTCGAAGTTCCGATCTTGTCTGAGATTGATATTGACCATTATCGTCAGAAGAGTCCGAGATCAATCCCCGGTGCTCAGCTTGCCTGGACAGGCAAGTTTGAGAACAGTGAAGAGAGTGCTGTTCTTTATGCCAAGCAATGGAACAATCCCAGGCCGGACGCCACCGTCGCCTCTGTGGATCTGGTGTCAGGTAAGGACAAGGATCGTGGCGTGCCGGTATTGATTGCCATCACCGCAGCCACGCTCAATGAAATCCCCAGTGAAAGGAAGACACGATGAGTATTCAAAGACAAGAGAGATCACAAAATATCCTCCGGGCTATGGTATGTATGCTGTCACTGGGCGGATTACTGTCTGGGGTATGGGCCAGTCCTCCCACCAATAATCCCAAAACCGATTGGTTCAGCGAGGCGCAGGTGGGTGTGTTCATGCATTTCCTGCCAGGTGACGCCAAGGCACTGGCCCAGGTCGAGGATTTTGATGTGGACGCGCTGGCCAGGCAGCTGGAAAACGTGGGGGCAAAGTACCTGGTGCTGACACTGGGACAGAACTCGGGCTTCATGAATTCGCCCAATCCAACGTATTCCAAAATGACCAGCTATGCGCCGGGCGAACGCTGTGCTACACGAGATCTGCCCCTGGATCTATACCGTGCATTGAATCCCAAGGGGATCAAGCTTATGTTGTATCTCCCCTGTCAGGCGCCGAACCGGGATATGCGTGCACAAAAGGCCTTTGGCCTGGCGCAGGGGCCCAAGGATCAGTCCATTAATACGACGTTTGCGAAAAAGTGGGCTGAGGTCATCCATGACTGGTCGTCTCGTTACGGCGATAAGGTGGCGGGCTGGTGGTTTGATGGGGGGTACAAGTGGGTGGGGTTCAACAACGAGATTGCGATGATCTATGCCAATGCGGTCAAACGCGGCAATCCCGATGCCATTGTCACATTCAATCCGGGCATCAGTCTGGTGCGATGGACAACCGCCGAAGACTACACGGCCGGCGAACTGAACGAACCTCTTGATACGGTTCCGGATAACCGATGGGTCGAGGGGTCTCAATGGCATGCCCTGACGTACCTGGGATCCAGCTGGTCAGCACGCGACACGCGATATCCTGCTAAAAAATGGGCAGACTGGGTCAGTCGAGTCGTGGCAAAGGAGGGCGTTGTGACGCTGGACGTGGGGCCCAACTGGGATGCAGGGCAGGACGCCATTGGGGCCATTTCCGCGGGGCAAATGGCACAACTCATGGCGGTCAAGTCTGCGGTTGAGAATGCGAGTTCCCGAGCCGATGTGTATGTCTCTCCCCAGGGCTACGATGGCTGGACAGGGCAACTTGCTGCGCCCAATGCCGATGCCACGGACGGGCCGCTGGCCACGCTGGCCGCTGCGCAGCGTCGTGTTCTCAACATACGCATTGACCAGCCCGAGCACAGGGGTCCTGTGGTTGTGGCATTGCGTGGAGGGACCTACTGGCTGAACGACTCCCTGCAATTTGGTCCCGAGGATTCGGGCACAGAGACATCGCCGGTCATTTATCAAGCTTACAACGACGAACGCCCGATTCTCAGCGGTGGGCGACGGATATCGGGCTGGCAGGTGGACGACCAGGGACGCTGGTTTGTGGACCTTGAGGATGTGAAGACGGGTAACTGGACGTTTTCGCAATTGTTTGTCAATGATCAACGCCGCTTTCGACCGCGCTTGCCGGAGACGGGCTACTACAAAATTGCTCAGAAACTGGGGCCTTCGGACAAGGCTGCGGGCAAGGGGCATGATCGGTTTGGTTTTTTGCCAGGCGAGATTCGGGCCGACTGGGCCAATCTTGAGGATGTGGAGGTGATGGCCTTTCACCACTGGGCTGCTTCCCGTATTCCCATTGCTTCGGTGGATACTGAACAGAACAGTGTGACGGTTCAGGGCCACACCACAGGCAACAGTAACTGGGCTCAGCTCCTAAAGGGACACCGTTACTTCCTTGAGAATGTCAAGGAAGCGCTGAAGCAACCGGGCCAGTGGTATCTGGATCGGCCTACCGGACGTCTGACCTATATCCCTCGCGCGGGTGAGACACGGCTGAACACCCAGGTGGTCGCACCCCGAGTGCGTAATTTGCTGTTGCTGCGCGGCGATGTGGGGGGCCGTGACTGGGTGACACATCTTCAGTTCAAGGGTCTGACCTTCGCGCATGCCAACTGGTCTATCACGCCTTCTGGTCAATCGTTTCCCCAGGCCGAGATTAATCTGGGTGCGGCCGTCGCTGCCATGGGGGCTCGTCATATCGTGATCCAGGACTGTGCCGTACGCCATGTGGGCGAATATGCCATGGGTTTTGGGCCGGGCTGTCAACACAACCGCATCACCGGTTGCGAACTGGTGGATTTGGGTGCGGGTGGTATCAAGATTGGCAGCGCCCTTCCTACGGGTTGGGGCAACACGCTGGGCGCCCCCAAAGACGAGGAATCGCTCGTGTCACACCATACGGTTGAGGACTGTGTGATTGCCCATGCCGGACGTCTGCATCCGGCTGCCATTGGTGTGTGGGTGGGGCACTCTCCGTACAATGTCATCCGTCACAACGATGTGTACGACCTCTACTATTCGGCCTTTTCCCTGGGCTGGGTCTGGGGCTATGCACCCAGTCAGGCGCATCATAACGAGGTGGCGTTTAATCACGCCCACGATATTGGCCAACGCGTGCTTAGTGACATGGGCTGCATCTACACACTGGGCGTGGCGCCGGGTACCACAATTCACGACAACCATTTTCATGATGTGATTTCGTACGGGTATGGTGGCTGGGGCTTGTATACGGACGAGGGGTCTACCGGCGTGGTCATGAAGAACAATCTTGTGTATCGTTGTTCACGCGGTGGCTTTCATCAGCACTATGGCAAGGAGAACCAGATCGTGAACAACATTCTGGCCTACGGCGGTGAGCATCAGGTCCAGCGTACACGCACCGAGGAACACACGTCGTTTTTCTTTGAGCACAATATTGTCCTGTGGGACAATGACAGTCCGTTGTTGGGTTCCAACTGGAAGGACAATAACTTCAAACTCGACCACAACCTCTACTGGCACTCAGGAAAACCCGTCACTTTCCCGGGCAATCTTGATCTGGCACAGTGGCAGGAGACGCGTCACCAGGATCTCCATTCGGTGATCGCTGATCCGGATTTTGTCAATGCTTCGCAGGATGATTATCGTCTTAAGGATAATTCGCCGGCATTGAAGATTGGTTTCAAGCCATTTGACTACCGTCGAGCCGGACGGCGCACGCCCCTGGTTCTGACCCATGATGTACCTGATGTGCCCGCAGGCTTCGAAGGATCTTAAAAACTGAAGTTTTGCAAACTTCAAGAACTTGGGATCTAGAACTAAGAACTCAGAACAAATAAAACGAACATGGCAACTGTATCAGGAATATGGATTCTTGAACCCAAGGAGACATTTAACTGGACTTTTGCAAAGTCCAAGTTTTCGGTTTTCAGTAGGCAGTATACAGCAAAAAAAAACGCGTTTTTCTGAAAACTGGACACTCAAAACAGTACACCACAGGGCTTTTTGAAAAAGTCCTGATTTAAATAATTTTCGCAGAAAGGAAAAACATGAATCAAAAAAATAGGTTAACAAAGGGATTGTTTTGTCTGGTGAGTGTGTTGATTTTGGCCGGCGGCGTGCTGGTGGCTCAGGCAGACCAGAGCAGCCAGGATCGTATGGATTGGTGGCGTGCCGATCGTTTTGGCATGTTTATTCATTGGGGGCTCTACGCCGTGCCTGCGGGTGAGTATGATGGCAAGCCTGTCAAGGGCATTGGCGAATGGATCATGAACAGCGCTCGCATCCCTCGGGCTGAGTACGAAAAATATGTGACTCAGTTCAATCCCCAGGGTTTTGACGGCGACGCCTGGGTGCGTATGGCCAAGTATGCGGGTATGAAATACATTGTGATCACTTCCAAACATCATGATGGCTTTTGCCTGTTTGACGCATCCAACACGGCCTACGACATTGTGGATGCTACGCCCTATGGTAAGGACGTACTCAAGGCATTGAGCGAAGCTTGCGAACGCCATGGCATCAAGTTTTGCACCTACTACTCAATCATGGATTGGCATCACCCCTCTCAGTTGCCATCCAAAGTGGAAAAAGGCAGGCCAATTTGGAATCCGACACGCGTTGAAGACGATCAAAAAGCTGTTTACACGCAATATATGAAGAAGCATTTGCATGAATTGATTACTGAGTACCACACCAAGGTGTTATGGTTTGACGGAGAATGGCCCAATTGGTGGACAGACCAGGATGGCAGCAAGCTCTATCAGTGGATGCTGACACTCAATCCCAAACTGATCGTAAACAATCGCGTGGGTGCCGGACGCAAGGGTATGGGAGGATTCTCCAAGGATGGATCCTTTGCCGGCGACTTTGGCACGCCCGAACAGGAAATTCCGAACACCGGTATAGACAGTGACTGGGAATCCTGCATGACCCTGAACGACACTTGGGGCTTCAAGACCAATGACCACAATTGGAAGAGTACGGAAACATTGGTACGCAACCTGATTGACATTGCGAGCAAGGGCGGTAATTACCTGCTGAACGTGGGACCCAAGGCAGATGGTACATTCCCACAGGCCACGGTGGAGCGTTTGCGTGGTATGGGGCAATGGATGTCTGTGAATGGAGACTCTCTATACGGTACACAGGCGGCGTTATTTAGGCCTGATTGGGGCCGAGTGACTCGTAAGCAGGGCACGCTGTACTTGCATGTGTTTGACTGGCCCAAAAATGGAAAACTGACCCTACCAGCACTTGAGAACAAACTGCGTTGTGCCTCTTTGCTTGCACGACCTGAAACTGCCCTCAAGACAACCATTCAGGGCAATAAGTGGATTGTGTCTGTACCGAAAACTGCGATTGATTCTATAGCAACCGTTATTGCGATTAATGTTGAGGGTATGCCAAAACTCAAATAAGCACAGGACGTTTGGTGGATCAGATGTGCCAGCAGGATTCAAAGGCTGAGATCAACTGATCTCTTGGGATGTCCCAGCCTATGACCGTGAAGGATGTGGGATGCTGTCCCAGCCTTGAGTTGGCTTCTTTGTAGTCAATTCGGTCAAAGACAACATCAATAAAGCACGTGCCTGTGTCAAACGCGACATTGCCTTTGAGCCTTAATACATGGTCAGAGAGTCTGCTTAGTGTCTCCATAAAGCGAGCCTTGCACAGAGTTTGATCGGTGTGCAGGGCAACCGCGATAATACCGTCTGGAGGACTCTCCACGGGGCTGTGGGTCCGAGGTCTGTGCGTCATATGTTGCAGCCCGGCTGGGGCCAGAGCCCCGTGAGATATGGTGTGTATCACAGCATCTGAATTCAAGCCGCTCAAAATGGCTTTGAGTTTGGCTATCTGAGACTCAGGCACAAGGTCAGATTTATTGATTGCCACAGTGTCGGCCCATTGAACCTGCGATACGCAGGGCGTGGAAAAGGCTGCGGTTTTGATGAAATGCTCCGCATCCACCACACAGGCAATGACCTTGATACGAAAATAATCTCTTAGACTGGGATCGGACAGGAGTGCTTCCAGGTCGGCTGGTTGCGCAATCCCTGTGGCCTCGATAATGACGTGATCTGGCTTTAGATCAAAGGCAATTGAATGAAAGGCCTTGAGCAGATCTGTACGCGTACATATGCAAAACACGCTCCCTTTGTTGATTTCAAACGTGTGATAGGTTCCGGGCGTGAGCTGTTTGCCATCCACACCCAATTTGCCAAATTCATTGATGATCAAGGCCAAGGACGTGGACTTAAAAATGGGTTGCCCAAGCCAGTGATTGAGTGTACTTGTCTTACCAGCACCCAAAAAACCAGTGAGTATCCACACCTCTATACATCTATTTACAGGGTTTTGATCCATTCTTTAATGACCCCCACTTCGGGAATACGTCTGACAGATTTCAGCTGGGAATGGGTTATCACAATGGCGGGTGTTTGACCTGGTGTGATGCCATATTGTGCCATGCCTGCTTCCGTTTGAATATGCTCAACTTCAATATCGCCTCCCAATTCCCGGATTGCCTGATGCACATTATTAAGCGTGTTTTCTGTGGTTTCACCGGCAGCGCCCACTACGTGGAGGCACGCTTTTTTCTGTTGAATACGAAGCCTACACTTTTCGTTGATGCGTTTTTGAATCGCTGCGATGAGTTGATCTCTGGGCGGGATTCGAGAGACAAAGGTGATTTGCCCATCAATACAAATGGTGGGTATATTGTGAACCATCAGGCCACTCATAAAAGCCAGAGAATCTGGCTGCTTGATCTTGTGTTCACGCCATTGGACAATCCCCTTGAATTCAGGGGTGACTTTGCGTACGGCATCCACCATGTACTGACAGGGGGCGCAGGCTTCTGAATCCAGAGTAATGATATCAATGATGACCTTGTCGGCCTGGCCATAGTCACCCATGTCCAGATGGTGCGGGTCTTTCTCGTGCTGTGTCAGGGTGTCAACCACTTCCCGATTATAGGGATCCTGGACGATATCGGTGACAGCCACCAAATTTTCCTGGGGGGTGGCATACGGAATATCACAACCGGGGGCCAGGATAAATCCTGTCTCACCCCCAATTTTCAGGCATGCCAGGGCATTTCGCTGGGCATCCAGGGGATTGCCCAAGAGAAGGGTCCGCGTGAGTTGGAGATTCCCACCAAAACTGATGGTGCGTTTTTTGCACTCATCACGGACAAAATCCAGAGGGATGTTCTCATCAATGGAAATGTTGTCACAATGACAATCGCACATGGCAGGGATATTCTGCTGAGCATGGCCGCACACAAAGAATGAGCTTAATGTTCCTTGCTGCCGGATCTTGTCAAAAATATCTGTGACATAGGGCGTGACAAACTCAACAAATTGTTCTGGGCCAATTTGACTGGTCATGGGATCGACAACGGCAATCACGTCGCAGCCAGCCTCACAAAAATAGCGGCTCATGGCCAGGGCCGTGTCCCGGCAAAAAGCCAGGAGGTCATGTACGCCAGCAGGGTCATCAAACATGTCCATGAAGATGTTGGTGCCTCGCAGGTGAAGCGCCAGTGTAAATGGCCCCGTGATCAAACCGTACAGGGCGATGTCTGGGTGTTGTTTCCGAAGTCGCTGTGTGGCACTGACAATCGGGGCGATTCGGCCGTCATCGGTTTGTGGTATGCGTAACTCAGACAGTTGTGTGCCGTTGGCTAGGGGGTGTGAGATGACGGCCGGAGGATTTTCGTCCGCCCATTGCAGGTCGCATCCCAAGGCCTCTGCTTCAATTTGCAGGTCAAAAACAACAGGAATGCCGTCCGGACGATACACCTCAATCGCTTTGTTCACACCCTGGACAATATTGTCTTCAGATTGTAGATACTCTGTGGCTGTCATGTTCAAAAGCTGTGCTGCGTGGGCACCCACAAAAGGTACCCAGGGGATACGATCCACGGGCTGGCAGGTCATTGCAGCCTTTATTCGATCTTTGTTGTTCATATTGGCCTTCTAATTTGTATTTACGTTGTTTTGCAGCGAGGTTCTTGTATCAATGAATCCACGACAAAATACTAAAACTATTATATCAAGGGCTTGCGTTGCAGGCCTATACAATACGCCTCAAAGATGATACAATAGTGCTGATGTCTAGGGCCTGGGCTGTATACTAAACTGGCTAACAATATCGATATTTGTTTTAATACTGTGTTTTTAAGCGTTTGTAGGCGTGCTGAATATGTTTGGTTGTGATACTATATTGCTAAATCTGGTACTATTCAGTGATATGTTTAAGGGGCAGGGAATGGCATGAACCTTCTAAAACAGAAGTTTGACATTGAGCATTTTCAGCAGATTGAAAGCAGTTTTCGTCGGCACTATGACATGGCTCTGGAAACCGTGGGCTTGGATGGAAACACGGTGGCAGAGCTATCATCCCGCGATTACTGTCCATCCATATGCAGTATTGTCTCTGGGTCATCGGCAGGGGCCAAGCGGTGCCTCGAAGATCGATTGCGAAGCCTCACTATGGCCTTCGATACGGGGCAGCCCTATACCTCCTACTGTCATGCGGGCATTGTGGTGGTCTGCATTCCCATTATGGACCAGGATGAGCCTCTTGGCGGACTCTTTTTTGGGAAATGCCTATCTGAGCAGATGTGCGAAGCCATTGAACGTGATATGGAAAATCGGTTGGTGGGCCTGACGTACAAACAGAAAGACCTTTTTCAAGCAGCGGATTATTTGCCCGTTGTGCCTGCCAGATCCATTCACGACGCTTCGCAATTTTTGTTTATTCTCCTGTACCAGGTCACTGAATTGGACCCTCGCGTGATTCACTGGCGAAGTAAAAAGGCTGAGCACCAGTCTCAGATTGGTGAATTCATTCATCAGTCCAAAAGGGCAGGATCTGTCCAGGGATATCCGTATCAAAGTGAACTCATGCTCGTTGAGAAGGTGCGTTTGGGGGACCGGACAGGGGCTCATGAAATGCTCAATGAGATTCTGGGCACGGTTCTGTATCAACACCCTGGTCAGTTGAACGTATTTAAAGCCAGACTGTTGGAACTTTTGGGTATCTTGAGTCGAGTGGCTGCTGAAGCCGGTGTGGAAATCGATACGGTGCTTGAGAAGAATGTGGACTATATCCAACGTATTATGCAGCTTGGGGATCAGCAGGAAATCTGTGCATGGAGCCATATGGCCTTGAGCGATTTTATTGATCGTGCCTATGCGCTGCATCATTCAGGCAAAACCAGTCGTCTGGAGCCTGCTTTGGGTTTTATGCAAAAGCACTTTTCGGATGATATTACCCTTGAAGATGTCGCACGGGCGACCCATCTGAGTGTGTCGAGATTGAGTCATCTGTTCAAAGAACAATTCGGAAATACGGTGATCGGACATCTCAACAGCCTACGGGTGAATCGTGCCAAATACCTTCTTCTGGCCACTGAACAGGCTTGTACCCAGATTTGTTTTTCGGTGGGGTTTCGGAATCTGAGCTATTTTAATCGTGTGTTCAAGCAACAGGTACAGATGACCCCATCCCAGTTTCGTTCACATAACCGACGTTGAATTTGGCAATAGCTATTCTTTCGAGTGCAACCACGCCGATGTTGGAATTGATGAAACCTTCATAACAAAGTGTGGCCAGGGTTTGCAAATTTCTTTCCGTGGTAAGTCCACCATATACACTGAGCTAGTTCTTTTCGTCTGCCATGCCCGACTGTATATAACACCGCTTAATCGCAATAGAAATACCGAGAAAACATTTCTTTGTGACCCTGTAGAAATTCCCAACATCATTGGCGGTTTAAAACGTTTATTAGATGACAGAAGGCTCATTAGGAAAGGCTGGAACTTTACAGAACAATTTGTATACTGACTGTTTCATAAGCGCAGAAGAACAGGTACTGCGCGGAGTTCTTTGGATTTTCAGCAAAGGAGTTTCTATGAAAACGAAACGACCATTTCTACTGGTGATTGTGCTAATCCAAGTTTTATCCCTCTCCAGCCAGGCCACTGAAGAGGCGGAGATTCGTTCATTGGTTGAACATATGACCTTGGCCGAGAAGGTTGGGCAGCTCACGCAGCATTCCTATGGTATGACTCTGACTGGGCCAGCAGGGCAACCCATAACGCCCGAGGACGAAATTCGCAGGGGACGCATGGGGTCTCTTTTGAATGCCACAGGTGCGAAGAAAACTCGAGAATTGCAGGAGATTGCCGTCAAAGAGACACGCCTCGGTATTCCCTTGCTGTTTGGCTTGGATGTGATCCACGGCTACCGGACGATTTTTCCCGTGCCTTTGGCTGAAGCGGCCAGCTGGAATCTGGAGGCCATTGAACTAAGTGCGCGGGTTGCGGCGATAGAGGCCGCCGCCGCTGGCGTCCATTGGACCTTTGCGCCTATGGTGGATATTGCGCGTGATCCTCGGTGGGGACGTATGATGGAGGGTGCGGGTGAAGACCCCTACTTGGGTGCCCTCATTGCAGAGGCTCGCGTCAAGGGCTTCCAGGGCGAAAACCTGGGCAGCCCTGATACGATTCTGGCCTGTGCAAAACATTTTGCGGCTTATGGCGCGGCCCAGGCAGGTCGAGACTATGCCACGGTGGACATCTCCAATCGCACATTGCACGAAATCTATTTGCCCCCGTTTGAGGCCGCGGTTAATGCTGGCGTGGGTACGTTTATGAATGCCTTTAACGAATTGAACGGCATCCCATGTACCGCCAACCCCTATCTGCTACGCGAGTTACTCAAGAAACAATGGGGCTTCGAAGGCTTTGTCGTGTCGGATTGGGATTCAATCCGGGAGATGATCGTACATGGCTTCGCCACGGATCGTAGCCACGCTGGCATGTTGGCCATGCATGCGGGTGTGGACATGGACATGATGAGTGCCATTTACATGGAGCACTTGGAAGAGCTGGTGCTCCAGGGGGCCGTTGAGATGCCCCAGATCAATGAGGCTGTGACACGCATTTTGCGTGTAAAGGCCGGCCTGGGTCTGTTCAGCGATCCCTATCGGTACTGTAATGAGCAACGGGAAAAGGAGATGCTATTTCATGTGGACCATCGAAAGATGGCGCAGAATATGGCCCGAGAATCAATGGTACTCTTGAAGAACGACAGTCAGACTTTGCCGCTGCGCAAGGATATCAAGCGTCTTGCCTTGATCGGACCTTTGGCTGACAACCAGGCAGATCCCATGGGAGCCTGGTCCGCCAAGGGCGAGACAAAAGATGTGGTCACATTGCGTCAGGGCATTCTGGATGCCATGTTACCAGGCACAGAGGTTGTGTATGCTCTGGGCTGCTCCATTGACGGCAACGACACGGATATCAATGCCATGGCCCAGGCTGTGCGTGTTGCCCAGCAGGCCGATGTGATTGTGGCGGCTCTGGGAGAGTCCAGAGAGATGTCAGGTGAGGCAAAATGTCGTGGCGACATTGGCCTGCCAGGTCGGCAATTGGCTCTGTTGAAACAGTTGCATGCCACAGGCAAGCCCGTGGTGCTGGTTCTCATGAATGGCCGACCCTTGACGCTGGTCTGGCCAAGCGAAAACATCCCGGCGATCCTGGAAACGTGGCTGCTCGGAACTCAGACAGGCCCTGCCATTGCGGAAGTCCTGTTTGGCGATGCCAATCCTTCGGGCAAGCTGCCCGTCACATTTCCCCACGCCGTGGGGCAGATCCCAATCTTTTACAATCACAAGATGGGAGGTCGACCTCCGGTCAAGGATCAGGCCTATCGATCCACCTACTTTGACATGCCGTTTGAGCCACTTTATCCCTTTGGTTTTGGTCTGAGTTATACCCAGTTCGCATACAGCCCCATACGGTTGAGCCAGGCACAAACCAGTCATCGCGATACCATACAGGTGAGTATAACCCTGACGAATGCCGGGGCTGTGGCAGGGGCTGAAGTGGTGCAGCTGTACACGCGTGACCTCAAGGCCAGTGTGACTCGTCCCGTCAAGGAACTCAAGGGTTTTCAAAAAATCCAGCTTGAGCCTGGCGAATCCCGCGAGGTTACCTTTACCTTGACAACCAGGGATCTGGCATTCTACAATCAGCAGATGCAGCGCGTGACCGAGCCCGGTACATTTCAGGTCTTTGTCGGCGGCAACTCACGTGACCTGCAAAAGACAGAATTCATCCTGTTCGATAGATAAGTTTCCCACATGGAGCCAGACTCGGCCTCAATGACGGCTTGGATTTGGGGAGGGGTGAACCTTCTTTGTTTGAAAGTTAATCAGCTGGAAGTTTCTGTCCTTATGGGCTCGCGCCTGGCTCATGGCATTGTGTTCGTTCTGAGAGGCGAAGCCGAACGGTAACCGCAATCGTTTTCGTCTCGTACTGAGCCACCGGGCTCACAGAGATGCTGGTGCTATCTGATGAACAAACCTACACCTCGACCCTGTCGCTCCGAACTGAGGGGTCTATCTAACCAGTCCACGCAGTGGTTCAAAGGAGCTGAAAGCTGACCGCTGAAGGCTGAGAGCCAAAATCTTGTTTCAACCACGAATTTTACCAATCTTCACGAATTGGCTGGCGCTGGGGTCTGAACACATTTTCAAAGTCTATGTCATAGCCTTACGCAAAAAAAATGTAGAAAAACAATTTTATGTGTCACATTTCGGCTTAATTGTCGCATGAAGAGGTGTATGAGCTTTCGAAAATGAATTTGTTCAGAAATGAAATGACTGTGAGTGGCAGTAAGACAATTGAGATAAAGGCAATCTTTTTGGATGCCCCCTTGGAAAGGCCGATGGCTAAAGAGTTTAGGGCTATCCTCAATCGAAGAATCCTATCCTAATTTACAGAATTATTTTGAATTGACAATTGCCCATGATCTCGCTAGATTAAAAGCGGCACAAGCGAATTGAAGGTGTGATTTATCTTTTGTCTCAGGAAGAGAGCTTTGAAGTTTTCCCGCTGGCGGTTTTATTAAATGCACTTGACCAGCGTGAGGAGGAGATTGAGAGTGAGTATTACAAGGTATGTTCGTTCAAAATGGATACAGTGTCAGGCCGTGTCTAAAGATGTGGCCGGGTATATCTTGCAGTTATCATTGAGCCATGCTGGATTCGTAATCCATCAAATCTTCGATTTTCTATCGCATTTTAACTCCCTGATCAAAGCTATTTCAAAGAATATCCCTTTCTGCATTTTCAACAAGGTGTTTGTTCTTAGCGTCAGGCGTCTTTGGTCGGCAAGTCTACAAGTTCGAGATAGTCGCTCAAACAGGGTCGTTTTAATGAATATTTATGCTATCAGGGCGGCTTATAGGATAATTGAGAATGAACCGGTATAAACAGATTGTATTTGTGAAAACAGTTGTTGTCGCATTGGTGTTGGCTGGGAGCATTAGTGAGATCTGTCTTGCCCAACTGGATGGGGATTATGGTTCAGGGGAATCAGTGATGGCCATCGCAGGGAACATGTTGGGACGTGGCCCGGTTCCCCTGGAAAACGGGCCATCTGTCCAGATGAGACCACCCTCGTTATGACTGGAAGAGTACTCTTCCAGGATCCAGATTATACGTGCAGACAGATGTTATTCTTGGAAAAGGATGCTTCATGAAAGAAGTTCTGGAAAGGAGACGGACATAATGACTTATAACAAAGTTGATGCAAAAGTCAGGTCAGCACGATGGCTGCTAAGGCAAGTGGTTCTAATAATTGTGGCTCTCAATTCTGTCTTTGTATGTGTGTCAAGTGGACAATCTGCCTGTGCTATTCAAGCTGCTTTGAAGGGTTCTGGGGCTGGTTCTAAACAGGTTACGTGGCAGGGGCAGGACGAAGAGCAAGTAATTAACTACACATTTGATGTGTCATTCAAACTCTCTCTACGTTTCC
Organism: uncultured Pirellulales bacterium; assembly: GCA_964494325.1. Classification (GTDB taxonomy): domain Bacteria; phylum Planctomycetota; class Phycisphaerae; order Sedimentisphaerales; family Anaerobacaceae; genus JAIPFM01. The sequence continues at coordinate 1,904 of CAZBTJ010000043.1, read as the reverse complement.
TTGATGTCCAGGGCGATCTCACTCGTTACACAATAACTGGAAATGACGGGTGTATTCATTTTTGGGGGATTGCTGAGGAGGATGTTGGCTCGAATCTGATAGATGCCTTCAGTTTTGATATCAAGCGTAATTACGCCCAGTCGGTTGATTGCGGTGTCTTGCATTATTCCACATCGCAGCAACGGATAGTCTATGCTGATTTTACTGTCCATACCATGACAGGAATTCGTCCCTATCGGGTTCAGTATTTTGCATATACCCACCCATTTTCTGTTCGTGTCTGGATCGATAATCTTGGATCAAAATGGGCCTTTGACGACATCTATAATGGATGTTCGATGCCATTCGGAGCGGATTTCACGAACCCTGAGATTCTCACTTACGGTAATGGTACACACATCTCGTACAATTCATCTTTCGTTTACAATACGACATATGACACAAGTTGGCGCATGGTTGGTCTGGATGCATTTGTACAGATGAGTTTCCCCCTTGATGGAGCTCCGGAATCTGCTGTTCTGGCTCTGAGGCATTTGAGTTCGGCCCATTCAGGTTGTCCTGGGGCTGGTTATTCTCCCATCGACATCCTGGTAAATGGGCAGAATGTTGCATCTCAGTACGATGCAGCCCTGAACCATGGAGGTACCCATGGCTATGTAACAGATCAGTGGGATATCCAGGACCAGCTCAGATCCGGGACCAACACGGTACAAATTTCCATCTCCGATAATGCCTGCAGTCACTATTGGATCAGCAATCTTGATGTCCATATCCAGCAATTACGACTTGAGGACTGTGCAAGCTGCAAGCTTGAGACACTCATCAAAATTAACCGAGTGGACGTAAGCGATGTTATCAAGATAACTGATGACAGTGGTAATCCCATTGAGAATCCCATCTGGGAACTAGGCAATGCCTCAGTGTGTAAACCCATCGCAGACAGTAGTAGAGACAGGGCTTTACTGTGGAGGACCTCACCAGGCAAGTTCACAGTCTACGTCACGCTTGATTCCCAATCTCATGAGCCTGGTTGTGTGCCAACCTGTAGATATCATTGGAGTATCCCAGGTACAAAGAAAAAGGGGATTGGTAAATTCAGGGATTGGACCGGGATTTTTACTGTAAAAATGCCCGACAAGGTAGGCCAGTATAATCTCAATTTAGTGTTATATGCTGTTGATGACAATGAGAATGTTCTAGATAAAAGACGATTAAGCCACGCACTCTATGGAACTTATATGCCTTCGCTAGGAAGGCCACCAAAGGAAAAGTGGCTGGAGGTTGCGACAGATTGGGCAAGTAGCGCAACAACAGATACGCAAGTCGCCGAGTTGACCTATAGAAGCATTTCGAACCAAAACTGGCACTACAAGCCAGCATTCTTGAGCACAAAGAACTGGCTGGATTTGGTTGAGAGAGGCGCAACAGCAGGAAACTGTCACGCGTTCGCTAACACGTGGTCCAACCTATGCCGAGTGCTTGGGCTTGATGCAGCGAGCAAATCCATCGAAGGATCTGGTGTGCCCGTAATTAATGAACCAAGTAGGCAAGGTGACTTTCACAGGTGGTTTGTAACAATCCGTGGTCTCAAGTCCTTCAACAATCCGGGTAACGTTCATGCACCAGGTGCCCAGCCAGACCGTTGGACCTTCTACTCCCACACTATAGGTCGCTATGGTGGTATAGCTACTTGGTACGATCCGACCTTTCACAGAACTTGGATGGGATCCCCTCGCAAATTCATAGCATGGGAATCGAAGGGAGTGATCGGGACTGATCCAGCACACGGGTACTATTGGGTAGCTGATGGGTATCGAATCTTTCCCCAACAGTATTTGCTCCAAAACGGCGGCTGGGGTAAACACATCTATCGTCCTGTACCATCTCCAACGCCATCTCCAACG
>CAZBTJ010000042.1:0-39955 GCA_964494325.1 uncultured Pirellulales bacterium | reverse complement strand
TCAACCGGTAATTCTAATTGTCGTTGAACGGTAAAAATAATTGTCGCTGATCAGGCATTCTAATGCCCGCTTTGTCCATGGCTAAAAAACAGGGTCAGCAGGCTGTTTGCCAGAATAATCTTCGACAGACGGGATTGGCCGCAGCCATGTATGCTGACGATTACGATGTTGAGCGTGTAAGTTCAATCAACACCCTGCCTGAACAAGAAGCCATTGACCAGGAATTGGAAATGTGGCGGTTTCGCAAGCAATAGCAAGGCACTCATAGCTCTTCGTAGAATCGTTGAACCCATTTCAGGAAGATCATCATTTTTGGGGCTCGCTCAAATTCCCCAGATGAAGTCAAGAGAAAGAGCTCGGTTATACTGCTTCCATTAACCGCAACCAGTCTTGCAAGGCCCAACTTGCGCCACCTTCACAATCCTGTCACTTAACTCACCCCAGTCAAGTCTCTTGAACACAACAATATGCAGCAAGTCACCCCCACCCATTCTAGTGTCATAAGTAGGTAAATATTGCACCTTGCCATCCTGAACAAGAGTGTGAATATCAAGAAGTAATCTGTGCTTATATTTAACAGAAATAAACGCCTTCTCAAAATCTTCCCACAACCACCCCTCAAACTTGTCCATAGAAACCGTCTGAAGAAACGCACCCTCCGTGTTTTTCAAAAGTCGAGTAATCGCATCAGCAACATACTCATCACTGGTCTCCGAAGCAATGGCCAAAGATTCCAGTGACTGAGGAATGTCAGTCGCCAGAACATTCTCAAACATTTCCTCACTATCTTCGTCAACAAGCACAAAAATAACTTTCACCGAATCGCTGCACTTCCTTTTAATCTTGTCTACGATTCCCTTTGTAATAACATCCGAACTTTCGGAATGTGGATCTTTGGGATAGATAATAACATGTCGGTTTTCCGACACCTTAGCCTGTTCAAAAATATCATCTCGAAGAATGTTGCCCCGCCCAAATGATATATTATCATACTTAGCAAGCAAGATCGGCGGCAATTCTTCTATCACCTCATCAATAATAAAAATCCCAATATCAGGATCCTGATTCTTCCATTGCCTGAACAAAGCATCGAGCTCATTTACCCCGGGGAAATTTACGACAATAAAACTATCTGTATACGGATTTGGTAACATGCCTAACCTCTTTTTCTCTGCCTTGTCTGCCTTTATCTCAAAAACGACAGAAATAATATTGCCAAGTAAAGCCAATCCAGGAGTGATCAACAAAGCCGCATTCAACCTCCCCAAAAAACTTTCCGGCGGACTATTTCCGTAACCTATCGTTGTAATCCCCTGAAATGTCTGCCACCAAGCCTCATTCCAATTAGAGTTCTCAAGGTACTTATACAAAACTGAATGCAAGATTGAAATAAGAAACAGGATAGTCAATAATTCATATAACATAGCCTGCAAAGGCTGTGTCTTCAATCGACTTCTCCATTTTCCGCCAACCAATCGAAGAATTAGCATATAATCCTCTTTTCAAATTCTTCATTACATATCCCCTGCAAAAGCGAGAAGGGCTGAACGCAAAATCATTCAGCCCTCGTAAAAACTTAGCAAACTCATTTATTTTTCTTCGCTCTCAATGCCTTTAGGCGATCTGCAGCACTCGGCCCCGATGAAACAGTGTATTTATCCTCAAGCGCCTTGTCCGGCGCCGCCTCACCGGCCATGTCAGAAGCGACCTCTGCCTGCGCTTCCTTCGTTTCACACATCTTCTCAAGTGCCCCAAGTCGCGCCAACGGACTCTCGCTTTTCCCAAAAGCAGTAGACGCCTTATTCATGGAAACATCAAGCTCAGCCGCCTTAATCCTCGCCAGAAACTGCGTCTTTGTCCGTTCTGCAGTAGCAATCTCTCCTCTCTTTTCGGCGAGCCTCGTCTTCAGGCTCTTCACCCTACTGCTATTCGCCAGAATCTGAGTCGTCAGCCCTTCCAGAGCTGTCTCCGCTTCGCCAACATTATCCAAGGCCTTCAATGCATCAGATTCATTCCCGGCTGCATCCGCCTGTTCAGCAATACTCGTCCACTTATCAACATTTGCCTTATGCCGCGCAGCCTCCTGCTCCAACTGTTTTGTCGTAACCCGAAAATCGGCCAATGCCTTTTCAAACTCGTCAACTTGCTTTTGGCTATCAATAATCGCCTGATTGATTTCAGCCCGCGGATCCTCGATCTTCACTTCAGCATCACGAGAAGCCTGCTTTAAACGATTTGCAATTTTACTGAATAGCGACATATCTTAGTCTCCTTTTCTGTTTTGATCTATGATCAATCTCTCATGTATATTAACAGTTGAAAACACCAGCTATGCCACCAGCGCGTCTCGCAAAACCGGCACAAACACGGCAATTGCATTTTGCAACGCCTGAATCTCTTCAACAACCTCATTCTCATCTGCACCAACTGCCGACATGCTATCAATCAGCGCAATCTTGGTCTGCTCAACAGTCTGAACAGTGGGATCATCCTCGTCGGGCGTCACCAAATCAACGGCAAACGGATCAAGATCGGACGTCATCTTAAGAGAATCATACAGCAACCCAGCCTGAACCCCCTCATCATCCTTCAGATCAGCGAAAGTCGCCAACTCAACCGCGAACTTCAACCGGTCACCAGATAGAACAACAACAGCCGGTAGCGGACATTCGGCAGCACCAACCTGAACCGCCAACGAACTCCCTTGGTTAACAACATCATATCCATGTGCCTCCAAAATCTCACCAACTTGTTCTAACGTTACACGTGCTATTGTATCCATTGTTTTCTCCTAATTATTAAAGTGAGTTGCAAAATAGTTCGATACAAATATACAACAGTATTCAGATAACAGACAATTACTGTCAGTTCTTAACTCCGCAGTACATTCAAATCATTCGTTCCCACATCAGATCCCTGATAAAATGTCATAAAACCATCCTCTTCACCCACTTCCAGCAGAATTACTCGAGGATTAATCCCGTCATCAGCCCGCCATTCCTGCAACGATGCAAAACCACCCTCAAGTGTACCGGTAAGCATGGCACCATCCTGATTATAAACAACTTGCCCACTTTTTGCAGTATCATCCGCCTGGTCAAACTGACTCCTGTACGCAAGCTCATCAATTTTGAAATTGTCTTCATCTTCAGGCGGTTCAAATAACCACCCACACTCCTGCACATTTAGAACATTCGAACGCGTCGCCGGAAATGGATCATCTGAAACAAAATAAGCTCGCAGTATCGCATCCTCATCAACACATATCATACCAATCACAATATTCGGATCATTCTCTGAAAACTCAAAGAACCGATACTCAATACCGTTGTCAGCCCTGAACACCTGGATATCCTCAATGACCAAATCAATCTCTTCAACGACCTCTCCATCCGCAAGCAGCTTACTCAAAGTCTGAGCATCACTCACCGATATAATATCATTCTTCTTCAACTCCTGCCAGATTTTCGACTTTGACAAATCCATACGGATACCTTTTTACCGCTAAAGTGAACGAATAGAGAGGAAGATTACGACAGTCTTCCTCTCGCCACAAAATCAGTTCTTAAACCTTACGCAAAGCATAGATCGCAATGGCTGCGCCAACGATCAGAACAAACACAATCATACCGCCGCCGCCCCCACGAGATGACCTCCCAACATAAACAACCGGCCTATGTGCTCCATAATAACCATAGCCACTATGAGCCATCATCGCATTTGCAAGGAAGCTATGTCGAGTATCATAGGGATCATAAAACATACCACCGTGTCCATAAGACCACACCCCACGCGTTGGATTCCACATGGGTGAATAAGTCACTCCTTCATACGTAACCGGCTGCGAATAGCCACGTGGTCGTGGTGCCGGTGTAGTGCCAGGACGTGGCGTCTGTTTATTCTGCGTTTGATACTTCTTCGCGGCATCCGCGCGCGAGCCATGCCCTTGATTCGCCGCGGCCTTCTTCTGATTCAACTTCTTCTGGGCGGGACTCAATCTCTTTGTCGTAGTCCGATTCGTACTGGTCGACCTACGGGTGCTCCCAAATTTGGAACCGGTACTCGTCGTCGTTGCCGGCCTAGCCGTGGTTTGACCTTTTGCCCCCGTAACATTAGTCCCAGGCCGAGCCGTACTGGTAGAATTCCGAGTTTCGCTAAACTTGCTTGGCGCTGCCTTTTGTTGCGTCGCTTGATTCTTTATGGCTACCTGCCGAGCCTTAGCCGCCCTCTGCTGAGTTGCCCGAGATTGAGAAGAAGAATTCCGACTGCTACTCGTTGACTTCCGATTACTGCTAGAGCTTCGACTAGGACTCGTGGACCTTCGACTACTACTGCTAGATCGTCGACTACTACTAAAAGAACTTCTCCTCGAAGACGAAGAGCTACTCCGCCGCCCATAGGCATCATCCATCACACTTCCCAGGAGGAATAATCCCACTAACAATGTCAAGGCAATCCGTTTTATAGCGTGCATGTCAATCTCCTTTTATCGAGAGTTATCGATATGGGTATAGTTTAGTTGGTTTCAGTCGTAGGGGCATCGAGCACAGAATCTACGTCAACACCGGACGCCGTCTCAATACTCTCAACAACGACCTGATTGGGGTCAGCCGCAGCCACAAGACTATCGCGGGCAAAGGTATCAATACTAGAGGTCGTCACATTCGCGTAGAATCCTGCAATTGCGATAAACACAACCGCCGCGATAATCGCTGCCCCAAGATTCCTGTCCTTGACAATTTCATGCGTCAAAGGACTTTTGGGAAGGAATACCAAGTCCGTAATAACTCTTCCGGCAACCAAAAGAAGGAGCCCCAACAGGCCGGCCAAGATGACTGTGGGCAATTCTTCTCCAATGTTTCCCGAAGCCCGATACAATGCGCCGCGAAGAACAATCCCTTCGGCCGCGATGAAAGCACCCATCACCAGACCCACCATCGCGCTATCGTCATCAGCAATGACCTTATGAACATCATAGCTCGTAATGGCCTGATAGAGCCGAATGCAAACCAGGATAAACAGCTGACCAACGCCCCAGTAAACAATGATGTCACGAAAACTCATCAATAGCCCGTCACTCTCACCCGACATCACTCCGTTCAGAATTCGCCCGTTGGCTACAAATGCCCCGCCCAAAACCAGCGCCGTTCCGACATTCTTGTCTGTTAGTACTTCCTTCCACACCGAGAACTTGGGCAAACCGAACTTATCGACGATAAGAAATGTCCCGATGTTCAGCACAAGTGCGGCAACACACCCGACCAGAACATCGATGGCATCGACCTGGAAATTAAGCCCTGTCCCAAACGTTGCTCCGGACATTGCATCAGCCATCGACCAGAAAAACGCCCCGAATAAAACTGCAAAGGCAACATTATCAGCGCCAGTCAACTGGATGTCGGCTACAATCGGATCACCCGCATTCGCAATCCCTGATTTCAGTAGCTTCTTCATCAGATAAACGACTCCGACAAAGAACCCAAGGAGCAGTCCAAACATCGGAACCATCTCGAAAACATCCGTTAGATACTCTGCAAAACTAGTCATCATCAGCATCCTTTCCTACATGAGATCTTTCGTATCAGCCGTTTTCACTTTTTTCGGCCAAAATTTGAAAATAATCCGTAGCCAACAGCTGCAGCCACACACACGTATACCAGAATCTTAAGCAGAAGCAGCGCAATCAAAAAGACGGCTGGCAAAACAATATTCTGATATTTGTCATCGATATCTGTCTTGTTCAATACAAGACCCATTAAGAACATCAAAAAACATATTCCGGCTATCGAGAACCAGGACAACACAATGTAAGCTAACATTTTTCTCATTTCCTTTCACATTTCACATTTCACGTTCCACAACCAGCAATACAACACACTTTCATTCTCTCCCAATCAAGTGCACTTTATACGATTAGCAAGCATAAACGGGACCACGTGACGTATTGTCTATCCCTTGAATTACAAGCAATTACGAACATAAAGCCACAATCAGCAGTTTGAATCATTTTATGCTATAATGCATCCTCTGCAACTGTTTTTCACATCTTTTGGAGGAGCTTAAACAAGTCTCATGACCCATGTGGAATCTCAGAACCTTGAGCCTAACTCCCCAACCCGATTGGATCGGCAGTCCTGACGCTGGTGAGGGCCTCTGAGCAGATTGAGTGGGTCTGCCCGCAGACAATCAACATTCATGTTTCTTTCACTAATATATACGCCCAAGATCTGACTTTCTTCAAATTATCAGACACGAAGGCATTAAAAACTACGAATTAAGCACTACGAATTCAAGCGAATCGATTGAGCTGTGAAAACAGCGATTCTGGCCAGACTGCACACAGGATTCGGCGAATACGATTGGGTGAAACTCACACCCCGGTGCATAAGGCTGTCCATGGCAGGTATGTTGACATGGGAACATCCCCCTGCACTCAGGGTGTCAATGTGCTGCTGGTCTGTCATGATCACCAGGATATTGGGCTGAGATTTTGACCTCGAAGAAGAGACCATGGGAGACCGAGCTGTGTAACCTATCGATCAAAGGGCGCAACACGACCTGCAGCCCCGGCAATTTCTGCGGCTGATAGGACACGGTCGTAGATACGAAGATCATCGATCAGCCCACCGAACCATCGATCCTCTGCGGACGCCCGGCACCCTATACGGACCACCTTGTCACTGTCATCCAGGATATCAATCAGGGTGTCATCCTCGGTGGACAATGTATCATCCTGACCATCCACATACAGGGTGACTGCCGGATAGGAGATAGTCGCATTGGCTTGGACAGTGACAGCCACATGGTGCCACCCACCGTCATTAACCGCAGAGGCGCCCTGCACGTTCCCACCACTAAACTCACTGCGAATACGGTTCTCGTTCACACGAAAGCCAAATCGTCCACCGTCCGGCGTGGCCGGACCCCAGGAAATGATTGTGCCTGTGTCAGTGGCACTCGTCTTGATCCAGGCCGTGATAGTTATCTCACCACTTCCCAGTATCCCATTATATCCGGAAATTTTCACATAATCACCGAACAGACCAGCAAAGCTAACGGCCTGGCCAATTTTGCCCGGCTCAAATGTCGACAATCCCATAGTCGTCCCTGGATGGACACCGGTACTGTCAAAGGCGTCACCATCAAAAGCATAGTGGGACACGAGATTGTCAAACGTCGGTGCAATCGGTGTAATCACAGTGCGGTTATCCGCAGTCAGGCTAATGTCGTCCACGTAGAACACGCCTGACCCCGACCCCTCAATTCCGAGGGTCAGAGACTTCACCTCGGCCAGAAGGCTATGGGACAGATCCGTCAGAGGAATATACCATTTCTGCCAGGACACACGCTGCAGGGTTTCCATGTCCCCTTCAAAATCAACTCTGGTATTATTGATCTTCACGTATAGTTGAGCGGGCGCATTGTCCGCAGCTCCATAGAAGTACAGCACCAGGGCCTTTACTCCAGATCGGGTCCATGACTGAGCTGTCTCGAAAGTGCGTGTCACTTCAGACAGAGTCTTGTTGCCAACACCATAGTAAATGGGGGCTGATTGTCCACGCCTCCCATGAAAAATATCTTTTTCGATGATCGAACCACCATAATGAGGACTCATCGTATTCCAGATATCGTGACCGGCCGCAGCACCTGTAGCGTTACCGGAGTTACCAGGCGCAGGAGCGGTGAATCCAAAACCATCAATCCATGTCTGGAACACACGACTGTAGGTATTGGGATCATTGCCATAACGTTCAAAGTCATCCACCGTTTTTGACTCAACCATGGAAAACTCTAACACGTCACCCTGCCACACGCTGGAAGTCTCGGCCTCATTGACCTCATCAACTCTCCAATAGTAGGTCTGGCCCAATTTCAGGTCCAGCGGGATGGTGTTAAAACTGCTCTCGTTGACCGACTCTGCAAATTCCAGAACATTGGGATCACTGCCCACATACACATTGTGCGAGGCGGCATCTCGCCCGGCACGCCAAGTCAATATCACATCCGGACTCACGTCACCTTGCCCTGACACCGGTTGAGGCAAGCGTGCATACGTGGGAATGCTCATAAATCGAACTTCGCTCAGGCCGTATTGGGGAAATAGGCCGCCCCAGTTGCTCTGAGCCGTTATCTTCACACACTTGGCCACAATGCCCTGCAGATCGACCGCGTCCACGGGAGTCACTGTCGCTCTGGCCAGTTCCACCGCGTCCAATGCTATCCACTGGTTGCCATCCACCGAGTATTCGATCAGGGCGTTCTTGATACCCCAACCAACGATGTTTTCTGACTGAGCATTATGGTTCCACACCAGCATCTCATCCAGTTTATAGGCCTTGTCAAACGAATACTGGACCCAGGCCTCGTTTGGCTCAGATGTATCACTAAGCCACATATCCAAATTGTCGTGCGAGTGCAGCTCGTCCTCAAGACCTGAACTGTTAATGGTGTTCTCCGGGCCCTGCAAAAAGGCATTACTGTCTGCAATGGCAGTCATCAAGTCACTGGGAATCGGACGGCTAAAGGGTTCAATCTGGAAGCTCCACACATCGCCTTGATGCCACGAACCCGTGGCACTGGCTTCATCAACACGCCAGTAATACGTGGCACCATACTCAAGGAGTTGATCAGGCACATATTCATTCGTATCCTGAATCATGCCACCTAAACCCTCTGCAACCTCACTCATATTCTCGCTCAAAAAGATCTTGTGCCCACCCGTGGGAGGTACATCCTCGGCCACCTGCCAGGTCAACACGGTATCTCGTGGGATGTCCAGATCATGATTGCCAGGAACGGGATCAGCAGCCTTGGCAGGATTCACAGACGTGACCACTGTATTGTCACCATCATACATAAACTCCACAGGCCTGGTTCCGCCATGGCCAATAATCGTACCATCGTTGATCAAGGTCTCTACTAAGGAGACCTGATCACCAGCCAGGAGCAGCGTACCACCGCCAGAAATGTCAATCAGTGCAGTGACAGTTCCGACATCATCGGCCCCAGAGCCAACCGTCAATCCTGGATCTGCGCGAAGGTCCAGGATGCCTCCTGCAAGAAGGACCTGCCCGGAGCTCTCATCTCGATAGCCCAAACGCAGTTCATCTTGAGCGATAAAATGACCACCCTCCATTTCGATGATTCCATTGCCGTATCGTCCACACTCGATAATGTCGGAGACAGAGACCTGGGTATTGTCACCACTCATCATGAGCTTCCCTGTGGTTGCGGGGTCACTTGGCTTGCGTCCGAATCGCAACTCCCCCCCTATGTTCAGCGTGGCACCGCCTGTCACGGTTAACTCACCCACAGTCGTAGCATCGTACGCAAGGCGCAATTGACCACATTCCGCAACGGCGTCGCTCAGGGTAGGCCAGACCATGTCAGACGTGCTCTCGATATCGACCCTCTCATTACCCGTGGGTAACCCGTTACTCCAGTTGCCTGGATTCATCCAATCTCCATCACCTGCACCATTGGTCCAGTCTCCTGCCAGGACAGGACTGACATTGCCGGCCAACCCAAGCATCAATACAGTGATACAAACCAAAATTTTCTGACACATATCATTCCTCCTTCAATACAACGTTACAAAAGACTCGTTTAAACGAGACCATAATACAACAAGAAAACTATGGACCGGTTTCCGGGATGTACCCCAACTTACCCCATACAGCCTTCTGAAAACCGATAAGATCCTGATTGCCCTTTTGAAGGTCTCCCACATTGCCCTCTTGATGGCTGAACTTTATCGTGCGTGGGTCAGTCCACTTCCAGTAATCACTGTGCCCATCCGCAAATGAAAAGTTCGTACCATTGCCGTGCTGTAACGGCGGCAAATCCTTCCAGCGCGGCGCATTGTAGAAAACATTAAACGCGTGGTTGGATATTTTTCCTTCATCCCCAAACACGGCTCTTTCACTGGGCCTGGGAATCCGATATCGATTCTTGAAAACCTTGCCCTTCTCGCTCGAACCCACATTCGTGTTCATGGAACTGACAATGGAATAGGTACGCATGTGAAATCGCAGGCCAGTCGGACATTTGTAGAGTTCCAGATTGCTGCAATAGGGATAGAGCATACCAGACTTCATGGCCTCGATCTGAACCTCTTCAGTGTCGGCGATATCCATGCTCGCGACCCAACCAACATCAGAATGACCCACATTCGCGGCACAAATCTTGCCATCATTCTCGTCCGAGTACATCATCCATGCCAGTGTTAATTGCCTGGAATTATTGAGGCAGACAGCACGCTTTCCGTTTTCTCTGGCTCGACTCAGTGCTGGCATTAGTATGCCCATCAACACCGCGATAATGGCAATCACAACGAGAAGCTCTATGAGAGTAAAGGCCTGTGTTTTGCGCATACAAAGAATCCCCTTCTTTTCTCAGGAGATACATCTTAGATTCTTAACTCACGTACAACTTATATTATAAACAATGCCACACTTCTTATCAATCCCAAACTTCCCTCCCAAATGGCGGATTGAGGTTTTCGGTCAGCTGCGTGGTAGAAAATGTTCGACAAACATGATCACTCTCCGAAACTCAACTGACTCTTTTTCAGCTTCAGAGTGCCATCTATCGTGTTGTCAATCTTCACCACATCGTATCGAAGCTCCGGATCGCTCAGCGTGGTATCGAATGTGAGCAGTCCATACGCCGGTTTGCCCAGGGACGTAAAGATGGCACCTGGCATCGCAGGATGGCTTGACTTTTTTGTGAGGTGGGATGACATGGCTTCATAGAAGTCATATCCATTCTCACGCTCAATCTTCCACGCGTCAGACCGATGCCGATCCGCAGAGATCAGAAACACCCCTTCGATCTTCTGGTGCTCAATAAACGAAAAGATATCTTCACGCTCCTTGCCAAAACCCTGCCATGTGTCTTCAAGACCGGGTCGCCGACCCAGATTGCTTGACATCTGGCGTCCTGTTTTCGACTCGAATGCCCACGGCACAGACGCAGCAATGATCTTGAATGTGGCGGTGGAGGCGTCAAGTTTGTCAAGAAGCCATTGTTTTTGCACAGGCCCCAGCATGCTGGGCTGGGTCGCTGTGGGATCCGTGTACATGGGATCCTTGCCCTGCGGGTCAACCCTGTAGTATCGGCAATCGAGCATAAAGAAATCAACATCGCCGATCGTAAAATCGTGCCAGCACCCAGGCTGCCTGTCACCTCCCCCGTAATAGGGATTCACCCAGTTCTGCCTGAACACATGCCACACCGGTCGCTTCCATGCAGGCACGTCTATCTGGGGGCCGCCGATGCTGTCATTGCCGCCAAAATCATGGTCATCCCATATGCCATACACAGCCGTGGACGCCACCATGCGCCGCCATTCAGGACGAGAATGACGCATGTAGTAACAGTATCGTGGTACTGAGAGTGGCTCTGGCATGTTGTAATAGTTGTTGTCCCCGAGTCCCAGGAATGCCAGAGGCTTGCGAAGCAGAATCGTATCCCACATGGATTCGAACTTGGGTTTGTTGTTTGATCCGCCACCAAAGGCGATTCGAAATGTCGTTTTGTCACCAGGTCGCGGGTAGGTTTGAAATGAAGGTAACCCGTCAAGGGACACAACACGTCCCCCTACCAGCAACCTGTAATAATACCCAGGCACGTCATGGGTATCGTGCGTCCAAACAGATCTGAAACCTTGGTAAATACGGGCTTGATATTGAGTGTACTCATACCTCGATTCTCCTGTTGTTGGAACCCATTCAATGACTTCCACTGGTCGTGGCTCAATTCTAAGGAACTATGCGACAAAAAGAAACATTGAAAATACTTTTTCCCTAGAAAAGATCAACACCTGTTTCATGGCCTAAAACTTCAAGCAAAGCCACTGGGTTGGCCCTCGAAGTCGCGCCTCAGCCAGCTTCAATTCTCTGTCGCATTTGTCGCAGCCGTTCAAATAGTATATACTTGGGCGTGTGAATTTCTTGGTGCGGTTCAGTTTCGCCAATATCAGGATAACAGGTGCAAATATTGCGACGTGATCTTGCTTTTAGGACTTGTGATGAGGAATGTATCCGAATATCGATCTTGTATATGCTGCGTACTGGTTTTAGTTTTGAGCGTTTTGGAGGCCGGCCCTGTATCTGGCGCACTGCTGATTACTGAATTTATGGCCCTCAACGACAACACCCTGGAAATCGCCGGAGAGACAACTCCGGATTGGATTGAGCTGTACAACAGTGGTTCCCAGACCATTCATACCCAAGGGTATTACCTGACCGATGATCAGGACGAACTTGATAAGTGGACATTGCCCGATATGACCATTGAGCCAGAAGCCTATCACCTTGTGTATGCCACTGGCTTGAACGACCTGATCAATGGCAACGTCCACACCAATTTTAAGCTTTCGTCCGAAGGGGAATACCTGGCCATTGTTGCCCCAGACGGCAGAACGGTTTTGCATGACTATGCACCGGTCTATCCCCGGCAACTCGCTGACATCTCGTACGGTATAGATGAAAACACTAAGAAAGGCAGATATTTTAAACCTCCCACGCCGGGAGTCCAGAACAACATTGGAGCTCAAGATGTGGTCGAGGATGTGCAAATGAATCTGGATCACGGATTCTATGAGTACGATCCGCAGAACCCCCTCACATTGACGCTATACTGCCCAACGGATCAAGCGGACATCTATTATACCACCAACGGAAACGAACCGAATCTGTTTGACAAAAACAGCATTCATTATATAAACCTTATTGAACTAAAAACGACCACCTGTGTGCGGGCCAAGGCCTTTAAAAGCAATGCCCTGGACAGCCGGACCGTGACCCGGACCTACCTCTTTCTTGACGACGTCATACGTCAGAGTGAATCTCCAGCAGGCTTTCCCACCTCTTGGGGCGGCGGCAATGGCGGTGGCAAGGTGAACTATGACATGGATCAAGTCATTGTGAACGAGTATGCCACCGACATCAAAGGGGCATTTCTGGATATTCCCACGCTGTCGATTGTCACCAAACTCGAAAATCTGTGGGATCCGGATACGGGCATCTATAACAATTCTATAGAGCGTGGCGAGGCATGGGAAAGGCCCTGTTCTGTGGAACTGATTTATCCGGATGGACAAGAGGGATTCCAGATCGACTGTGGCATTCGTTCGGCAGGCAAGGGAAGCAGACATCCGGCAAACAACAACAAACACAGTTGGAAACTCAAGTTCAAAAGTGAGTACGGCCAAAGCAAGCTGCGATTTCCCCTGTTTCCAGAATCGCCAGTAGATCAGTTCGATACCCTGATCCTGCGCGGCACGTCAAACTACAGTTGGATCCACTTTGGTGGAGGCGGATTGGCTGAAACCAGAAACAAGGCCCTTTATATTCGTGATCTCTGGGCCAAGGACGTACAACTGGCCATGGGACATCCAGCCTCACGCGGCATGTACGTGCATCTGTATTTTAATGGTCTGTACTGGGGACTCTACAATCCCTGTGAACGTCCGGATGCCGACTTTCTGGCTGATCATATTGGCGGTGACAGTGAAGAATGGGATGTGCGCAAGGCCGGTGGCATTGTGGTAGACGGCGAGGTGGATGAAAACGGCGATAATCCGGCCTGGGAGGATGCCGTGGATCTGGCGCGAGCAGGCCTGGAAGACCGCCTCGCCTATGAACAGTTCCAGGATATCTTTGACATCAATAATCTGATTGATTATCTCATGATTGAACATTTTTCAGCCAACGTGGACTGGGGTGACTGGCAAGGCGGCAACTGGTATGCCGGACGAAGACGCACCCCGGACAGTCCCGGTTCCAAATGGATTGCGTTTGCCTGGGACACCGAATACTCCATGGGCGACCTTCATAAAGACCGAACCGAGGCTGCAGCAGGATTCAGCGTCTTCTATAATGCCCTCCGCAAAAATCGCGAATTCCGACAGCTCTATGCGGACCGTATTCAGAAAAACCTCTTTAATCAGGGGTGCCTGAGTGCCGAGACAGCCTCCAACATCTTCCTCGACCGAGCCGCTCAAATCGAATTGGCCATCATTTGCGAATCGGCACGCTGGGGGGATAATCATCTCAGCTCCGGGTATCCGCGCTATACCAAGAACGAGTTCTGGCTGCCAGCCCTGGATTGGGTCATCAATGAGTTTATCAGAAAGCGACCTGCAGTCCTGCTGGAACAATACCGAAATCTGGGTCTTTACCCTCCGCTGGAAGCCCCCGTCTTTCAGGTGAATGATCAGGCCCAACATGGCGGTTTGATTCAGCCCTTTGATATACTATCCGTCACGGACAGCGTCTCGGGCAATGGCACAGAAGGGCATATCTATTATACCCTCAACGGAACCGATCCCAGAGAACTGGGCAATCCGGGCCTGCCCGCGCCGAGTGCTATTGAGATCGCCAATCCCGCTTACCCCGCTGAGAGTGTGATGAGTAACAAGGTTGTTTTCATCCCTACAGGAGACACGTTCAAATACCTGGATGACGGCACAAATCAGGGAACAGCATGGCGCACAAACCACTATAAAGACAGCCACTGGCAGAGCGGTCTGGCCGAACTGGGCTATGGTGACGGTGACGAAGCCACAGTGGTCAGTTACGGCTCCCAGCCCAGCAATAAGTATATCACGACCTATTTCCGAAAGACGTTCCATGTGGGCGACTTGAGCCAGATTTCCGATCTGACACTTAAACTGAAACGAGACGACGGGGCAGTTGTCTATATGAACGGTATTGAAATTGCCCGGTCCGGTTTTGACAGCGACACCTCCGTTCAGTACACAACCCTGGCCCACAACGCCAGCAGTGAAAACAGTTTTATCCCCTTTACTCTGGACAAGAGCATCCTTCTTGAGAATGCCCAGAATACCATTGCCATTGAGATCCATCAGACCAGCCGCACAAGTTCTGACATCAGCTTTGACATGGAGCTGTACGGCCATGACAACTCCCTGATAGTGTCTGTGGATCCGATACAGGGTGACATCCTCATCACCGAAACCACCCACATCAAGGCCAGAACCTTTGACGGGACCCACTGGAGTGCCTTGAGTGAGGCCACCTTTAGCAAGCATTGAGGGGGTCACTAAATCAGCAACGCAAAGAGCCTGTGTCACAATGACACAGGGGGCTACATAGTTGAATCATGAACATCGATTAACCAATTATGAATGTCGAAGTAAAAGAAAAAAAGGCACTTAGCTCATTTAAGCCTTCATTATTCCTCATTCGGTGTTCGATATTCGACATTCAGGGAAGTACAAAACTCTCAATTGTCAATTGTGACACAGCCTGAAAGCGTTTCAACCACCTAACACCTAAAACTGGAGCGAAGCGACTGGGCTGCCCCAATTGTTCCCTGGTCATAGATTTGATATCATTACGTAGACCATATCATTACCAACACCGCCGATTATGCGTGATTCGCCTTTTTTCAGATGGGTGGTCGAATTGACACTTTTCAATCCAGGAACACCCACTTTTGCGCTCTTGTATTGGACCGTTACAGCATAATTATCGTCTGAGTTTACCACCTGTCCTGATATCGTCTGAGTTCTGTTCCCCAGTGTTATGCTGTTTTTGAATTTACCATCTTCATCGATTTTTGCCGAAACAATATACTCTCGCCCCTCAATAGTATCAACAACAGAAATCATTGGCCCCATACCCTGCTGAGGGGTGACAAGCCCTGCCTGGGGGCGTGGCCATGTTTGAAGTTTCGGTAGATCAACTTTCTTCGTTTCACGGTATTTCTCACCCGGTCCGACAGAAGGTACAGTTTTTATTGCCTCGGTGTATTTATCATCATTGTTAATTCTGTCATTTGCATACATTCCCTGTTCATCAAGTGCAAATTCATCGGAATCAATTGGCTCATTGATCACATGACGTGTGAATGTAATGACCTCGCTGGATCGTCGTGTCAATTTGTTCGCCTCATCCTGAAATACAAACTTCTTTGTGTAAGCGTGGGGAACCCACACGCCTTTGATCCTCTTATAGTCGTAGATGATTGTGCGGAGGCTGTTGTCGCTAGTTGAACGCAAAATGTCCGTTGTTAAATACCCTCCTTTAGTCAGATCATACTCTTTCCTGAAATACGCGGATTCATCATTCTGATACCAGGTCGTTTCCTCAACGATGATATCTTGCCCATCCAAGCGAAACACATTTGTTTTGAATGACAGTTTTTGGTCGTCTGGCTTCTTGGGGTTCCCCCAGTTCTTTATAACTCCATCCACCTTTTTCACCATCAAGTAGTCAAACGGGTTAAAGTCATGCTGCAAGGAGCCGGTTGGCATAGATTCATTTGGAAAGACCACCCCCAAATTCTGAATGCCATTTTCGTTATACTCAAAATACATCTTTGGGGTCTTCATCCCTGCCCAAAACTTAGGTTCATCAGATCTTAAGGGTTCTCGTAGCTGTTTTTTTATTAGATCTGTTCGATACCTTAATGAAGCTTGATCTCGGTCCCACACAAACAATGCCTTTTTGCTCATCTTTTGCCGAAAACCAATCGAGTCAAATGACGAATCGACAATGTCGGCCTCACATTTCCACGTAACCAAACGATCTTGATTACGTTGCGATGATTCCGCAACTAGCCTAAGCAGTTCTGGATTCCCAGAATACTCACTCGTGCGTAGAGGAACTCCATTGTCCGTCTTCTTTTTGGATTCCTGACTAGATTGATTTGTGATCGCCTTATGAGTTCTTTCGAGATTTAAACCAAGATTCACAAGAACCTGAGCTGCCACCCCTTTCTCGGTCTGCAATAGACCAAGCAAAACGTGTTGAGAGTTGACTATGTCGTTTCCAGACTCCTTTGCCAACTGGTCTGCATTCTCAAGGGCTGATTTAGCACGGTCTGTCATAGGCAAGGTTCTTTTGAAGACTACCCGGTTATTTCTTTTGACCATGCGTAGGACTTCGTTATAGACCTGTTCTCTGGTGATCCCGAACTCCTTAAGGATTTCTGATACTGAGCCCGTATGTTCAACAACCAATGCCAGTAGAATATGTTCGGTACCAATGTACTCATGATTGAGAAGACGAGCCTGATCCTCAGACTGCCTGATAATCTGTGTTTTCTCATCAAACTGGGCTTCAGGGTTGAAATTTGGCCTTAACGAAACATTTTTAAATCTTGTCCACTCGACAACATCATTGGGCTTATCGTCTTCGTATCTATATTCATCTTTCCAATCACCAGAACATACACCCGCTGTAAAATCGCAATCAACCATTTCTTCAACGAAAGATGCGCCTATAGCAATAATAATCTCATCCAGTGATCCATTTACATATTTTGCATTTTTATTGCCGTTCTTCTCACTGGGCCTGTACCCTCGATTACCTTGTGTTTGTTGAAACTTTTGAGGCATTACGCAATAGTCAAACGCCTTGTCTGCAAGCCCACTAATCCTAACCCCAAATTTATAACCTTTTTCACCCCATTTAGGGAAAGCCCTTCCGAAAGGCTCGTCATCATAAGGAGCCTCTTCAAGAAGATCGCCATTTGGCATCCACCATTGCTTTCCAAAACTCGGATGCTCACAAATACCCAATAGTTCAACTGTCACACCATTATTCAGCGTCACAATGAAATCTAGTTTTTCCGTTTCATCACGTTGATAAGTGAGTTTTGTTTTTGGTAGATCCTGTCGAATTGCCTGAGGAAGAGGCGTGTACTCAACTGCTCTGACTGAACGCATGGTGGCTACTGGCAAGACAATACCTGCCACCATCGTCAAACACGCCAGCAAACTCCGTCGAGTGAAGCGACGATTTATATTGACGTCCAGGATTTGTTTCAATCGCAATTCAAGCCTGGAACTGCGTGCCATGGCAATGGCGGCAGATCCATGGGGGGTATAGGGTTGTAGCCCCGCAACCACATGGAGTAATTCGTCAGCATAATCTGCGGGATGGGAACCTTGATCTAGGACCAGATCATCGCAGGCATGCTCTCTGTCAAGGGTCATTTGATGCCGGGCCCACCAGACCAATGGGTTGAACCAGTACAAGGCGCACACGCAAGAAGTGAATAAATGAGTGAAGTAGTCATTCCGCTTAACATGGGCCAGTTCATGTAATAACACCAGCCTGAGTCGATCCTCCGGCCAGCGTTCTGCATCTTTAGGGAGTAAGAGCCTGATTTTGAATACGCCCCACACCATGGGCATCAAGGGTTGAGGACTCAATATGAGTTGAATTGGGCGGGCGACACCCAGTACAGTGCAAAGATGACTAATTTTCGATTCCCATGCGTGATTGGTGATCTTTTGAGATCGTCGTTCGATCCGTCTGATTGATATTCGTCCCAGGACGAGGGCCATTGAAATGAGAAACGCTCCAAGAGCCCAAACAGCGAGTATCCAGGCGTAAACTGTATTCCCTGACTCATTGGGTGCAATACCTGACACCTCCAACGGAACCACAGCGGAAGAGGGACCATCCGTTTTGTTTGTAGACACATCGAGAGACTCGTAAGTCATGGCCTGGAGGGCTTTGGCAGAAGTCGCATCAACACCATATTCATTCTCTGACCTCCTGTCTGACATTGGGTTCAAGATTTCAAATGCTGATTGGCTCTGTGTAGGGCCTTCGACCTGGGACCAGACTGGCAACACAAACCAATTCGGCAAAACAGCCGACAAGAACGGCAAGGCAATGAGACTGGTCATGGCCATTAACAGAATAGAATAACGCAGGGAAGCCGAAGCCTTACGCAAAAATAGTACAACCAACCCCGTCACACCGAGGATTATGAATCCTTTTACAGCGACACTCAACCCCAGGTAGAACCAGGTTTCCGCTGAGTTGGCTATCACGAGCATCGTTCCAGACATAATTAGCTCCTTTTGGTTCTCGCTTTGCGAATCAAGTCTTCAAGACGTTTCAGCTCATCTTCAGATAGCTTGTTGTTGGGATCAGACAAATGGATAGCGACCGCATTGGTCAGCGACCCCTCAAAGAAGGTATTCAATACACGGTTCAAAGTGGACTTACCCACGCGTTTTCTGGCTTGGATGGGTTGAAAAACAAACTCTCGCCCCTTTTTAGTATGCTTTAACTGGCCTTTCTGCTCCAGTATACGCAGAAAGGTACGTACAGCCGTGCGTGAAGGGGCATTCGACATGACCTCCGTCACTTGAGTAGCCGATGCGCTGCCCAGAGTGTAGACAATGTCCATGATCTGTCGTTCCCGACGACTGAGCTTCGTGTCCTTAGAATCGCTCATGTCCCACCTGCTTTCCCGAAAAACGTCTCCATTGCAGATCAATATAGATTTGCATTGCTCTATATGCTAAGTTTTTAACCGATAACATAAAGCACGTCAAGCACAAAAGGTTAGTTTTTTAGCCTTTCATTAATTAACTTCTTGTGTTTTAAATCACGGAATGGAATCAAAGAATGGAATTGGAATTTTGACCAGCCCACACAGTGGCTCAAAAAAGCTGACAGCTGAAGGCTGAAGACTATATTTGTAATTAAGAACTGGAGCAAAGCGACTGAGCTGTATTGCTTTGACATTGCTCACTAGCATGCATTTTTATGTTTGACCCTGGTTCGATCCTTCCATCATGAAAGTGTTTCCCAGTATTCCTCAGGCATATCATGGGCGATCTTCAAAACTCCGTTGGCACCGGCGAAAGGCTCTGAACAAATAATGACAGAGTCAGCCAAATCACGAACCAATTTGATGATAAGACGCTTGTTATCCATGGAAGCTTGAGCAGGCGCACCTATCACAGCATAGACCATTCCTTGGAAGTATTTATCGGCAATACGTCCATGATTATTCACTATTATTTTTTTTTAGGTCTGGGCCCGGTGTACTTCCAGGGTGCCCAGGGTGTTTCAGCGTGGGACGCCTTCATGATGGCCTTGATCCTGGCCACGCGGTCAGGATATAATCAGCCGCAATATTTTTCTGCTCACCCAGGTCATTGGCAAGATGGGCACCAGACGGTCGTCATCGCCATGCATAATTAAAAAAGGCGGATCATCGGTCGTGACATAGGTGATGGGATTATTTAGTCCTGTTGCAGCATGCGAAGATAGTCATCATACCTCTGCCGTAGTTGCTTCTTAATGCCGGCGTAATTTACGTCGTCAGCTAAATTGTTCGATTCCAACGGATCACCCTTGATATGATACATTTCTTCTAATTCAGGGGCCACATTGACGTAGCGTATGTATTTCCATTCCTCTGTACGCACGCCCCGACTGTCGGGGATCGGATTCTCTACATCGATAATGCCAGCATGCTCCATGAAGAAATCGGTCCTGGATGGCACATACTGCCCGGTGACATGGGGATACAGGCTTTCTCCATCCATGTCACGAGGAATCGGGATACCGGCCATATCCAGGATGGTCGGGGCAATATCGATATTCAACGCCAGATTGTCAAGCTTCCTACCCCGTGTCGTATCTGCGATGCCTGGCCCGCGAATAATGATGGGGACTCGGATGGATTCTTCATACAAAAGCCACTTGCCGCCAAGGCCATGCTCGCCCCACAGATAACCGTTGTCCGAGAGATAAATAACCACGGTGTTCTCATCCAGATCCAGATCTTCAAGGGTCTGCATAATGTGCCCCACGGATCGGTCCAGACTCTTGACACAACGCAGAAAATCCTTTTCGAATTTTTCTTTCGTGGCGTCATCTTTTCTCTCATCAAAGTAGCACCACCGATTGAGAGATTTTTCCATCCAATCAGACCCAATGGCCTGGTAGGCCTCCGGCGTATCGGTCGGTCTTTGGGGAATATCCACGTCCTCGAACAGGTCTTTGTCCCGCTCGTCCGGTTGATATGGGTGGTGCGGTGATTTATAGCAGACAGTCAGGCAAAATGGTTTTTCTGGCCCGCAGTTTTCAAGGAATACCCTGGCCCGGGTAGCCAGCCATTCGGCATTGTGGACCTTCCCGTTGTCAGTCTCGTGAAAGTATCGGCCCTGATTGGACCAGGCATCAAACACGTCGAAGATGTCTTCTGTGCCGCCCGTGCCCATGCCCCACTTGCCCAGAATCGCGGTCGTATATCCGTTGTCATGGAGCAAAGCCGGATAGCTTTTGCTCAAGACGTCCGGTGTGATGGAGGTCTTGAAATGGTTCATGCCGTGTGTACTCACATACCGTCCAGTCATAATGCTGGCCCGGGACACAGCGCAAATAGGCGTGGTAACAAAGGCATGCCTGAAGTACACACCCTGCTCGGCCAGCCTGTCCATGTTCGGTGTCCTGAGCTCTGGAATCAACGGATGATCAGCACAGCTCAATTGATCCCATCTCTGATCATCAGCGATCAAGACCACAAAATTGGGGCGTTTAGGTGGAAGGCTTTCTGTCACCCTTCGACACCCCGCCAGACTAATGATCGCAGCGACAAAGAGACTATTAACGCAGAGACGCGAAATCGTTCTAGCCAGATTCAGTGATCTATTCATGATTTCCATTTCTATGTCCAAGGAAGGAAGTCGCTACGCTCTGCTTTCTTCATTCATCCGATGAATATTCCTTGTTGATTATTGGATATTCACTCTTTTGCCTGATTTGTAAACCACGTATTTTGGAGCTCAACCAGTCGGTCCACGTAACCTTTTTTTTGAATCAGGTCGAAGAATTGGATGCGATTGCCCTGAACGCCAAACACTACTAATCCTATTCTATCTTCATCTTTACGGGCTTTTGCACATCCAGCCTGATCCACAGGATCAAATCATCTCCAAGAGGCCCTCTTCGGATGCCCTGTCTGAAATCCTTGCCTTGCTTGATTCTCCTGCCATCAACGGAAAGGGTTGCCAATTGGCTTTCCCAGTTCTTGATGATGAAGGCCGGGTTCAACAGAGGCGAGTCCTTGGACGCCTGCACCACAAACCTACAGGGCGTCACATGACCCGGATTCGTCTTTTCAACAAGGTAGGCTCGTTCTGACTGATCATAGCCCTCCACACTATACCCATCAGAGAGCATTCTCATGGTCGGAGCCTGCAGCCACGACTTGGCCAGTGGCACCAGGGTCTCGGGCTTTTTGTCAGTCATGCCCTGTAGCATGATCCGGATCCGCGTTTTCTCGGTGTATTTATAATCGTTCCACTGCACAAAAGTCGTCAGGTTAAAATGGCTGGGTCGATCGGGTGTGCTGACCCATCTACCGTCTCCTGGCACCTGAGCCACAGGCCAATGGTCCCACCATCCATATACAGAAGGCACTGGGTCCTGTCTGTACCCTGTGGCCATCTTGGAGGCATAGGTCCTGAAGAAGGGAGAATCCCATGTCCCTTCCACGGTTTTAACAGGATCAGAGGACACAATAAAGAAGGGACGGTATTGGGATTTGAGATGCACATAGGACATGTTGGCGCCCTTGGGCTCTGGCATTTCTATTTTCAGATCGTCATCGTGCCAGGAATACGTGTGCACATCCCCTGACATATTGACAAGGGAGACGCCGTCTCTTTCCATCACATCGTCCGGGTATTTGCCTGGAGGCAGGACCACAATCTGCTCCACCCAATCGTGCTTGCGTTCAGGGCGGGAATAATGCAACTCCATCTTTCTGACACCCAGCTGATCTGGATATCTAGTATGAACTGCATCACACCATTCACCCCGACCGTCAGCACCCCCAGCAGCCACCGTATATTCAGCATCAGACAGGGCATAACGCCAGTGTATGACACACCGGGCCTCAGTGTTTTCAATGACCCTGACATGAGAATACCGGCAGTGCCGATCCATGATCGGTTCTGCACAGCTGACCACGTCACTGCCCCATGTTTCCAGCCACTCGTTCAGATACCAGATCCCGTTTTCCGTAACCCAGCATGGCACAAAGCTCGCCCCCCGCCAGAACACCAGCTGGACAGGCGACTGGTCAAAACGCACATACACATCCGGCACCTCGCTGACACGCCACAGATCATCCCATTCTTTGTAGTAGTTCAGTCTCGTATAGAAGGCCCCAAAGCTTCCCGATCCCGCAGGACCCGTGGGTAAGCGATCCCGCCGGCTCAATGCCGGGGCTGGCACGTCCTTGACAGCCGCATACTCACGACGGATCTGATCCTCGGATTTGGCCTGATCGGATATCTTTATCTCATCCAGCAATCCATCCAGAAAGAAATACATATCGTCTGTGGTCAGTTGGAATTCCTGCCATGTCTGCGACCTGTTATTCCTACCAATAGTCAGGGAACCTCGCCGTGCAGGCACATAATTGCCCTGAATGTTAGCAGTCGCCGCCTCTTTCCCGTTGATAAAAACAGCGATTTTCTTACCCGGCTCAAACACGGCTGCCACATGGGTCCAGGTCCTTAATGAGATTGTTTTTTCCGTGGTGGCCTCATACCAGGAACTGCCTGCGGCAATCTTAAAACCCACGTGACCCTCCGAATCAACACCCAAAAAGAATCCTTTAATATTCGGGTAGGAACAATCGACCACCGGACACCATGACCATGGATAACTGGCCAGCGCAACCCAAGACTCCACAGTAAAGGCCCCTGCCGGAGGGGGCGAATTGTCTCGATCCCTTCTTATGTAGGTGCGAAAGCCATCCAGTTTGATGGCCTTACCCTTGACACCCGGGACATACTCATGATTGCCACACACAGAATCCTTTGTCTGCTGAGCCTTATCAAGCACAGACGCCTCGCCATCCTGATCAAAGGACCACCAGCAGATCTCTTCCGTCCCAGAAGGTTTTGGCCTGGCATAACAAGCGGGTGTTGCAGGGCCAGCAAAAAACAATGCCCAGCCACACACCGAGAAAACGATATAGTCCCATGTCATATTCACTGAAATCTCCGATCATCTATCTCGAAAGTAAAGTTCTGCACACTTCAAGTTTTCAGATGACGGTATACAGGTTAGAAAACACGTTTTACTGAAAACTGCTTACTGAAAACTGAACACTACAGGGCTTTCTGAAAAAGGCCTGTTGATATATATTCGACATAGACATAATTTGCGCCCCAGTTTTTTTGACCCACGGAGTCAACCGGATGTACAAAAGTTGTCGTCATGTCATACAGACCTTTCTTCAGGGTCATTTTTACAGTGGCTTTTGTATCGAGCACCTTTAGTGGAACCCTTCTTTTTACGTGGCCGACTTCAACCATGGCGGCTTCAGCTTCTATGGCCCTCGGTTCCTCGCGAGGATATCGCCTCATCTCAAAGGCATAATCTCCATCCCGTGCAATGTCAACCCGCCATGTGCCCTGACTCGTTTTGTTTTTCAACCCCTGCTGAGTCCATGGTTTATCGCCTATATACCAGTCCATGGCAACCAATCGAACAGAGGGTGCTTCCTCAGCCCCTAACACATGAGCCGATAGCAATTCTTCGGCTGGAGGGAGGCTGTTCCAAAATGTCTCATAGTCTGACTTGAGCTCTTGCACCAGCTCCGGATGCGTGTCAATGACATTGATGGTTTGACCAAAATCGTTCTCAATATTGTAGAGTTCTTTGCCATCGACCAGACGCCACTTTCGATATTTCACCGAGACATTGTCCCATTTGTGCCGTTCCCGTTTTCTCGGGCATTGAATGATCAGTTTTCGCTCTTGATTCCACTCAGAAGAATTGGCCAATAAAGGTGTCAGACTTTGCCCATCCAGGTTGTCAGGGGACTTGATTTTGCAAACATCAAGTACGGTGGGCAAAATATCAACCATGCCGGTAAGTTCATCCCTGTCACCCGGTCTATTCTCGGTCAGCTCTGGATACTGAACCATACAGTAGACATGGTGTTTTTCATCGTATTGAACGCCTCGTTTTGTGCCTTCACCAGCACGATGGGGCACTCCCCGGTCATTCACGCCCTGATCTGAAGCCAGGATCAAAAGAGTGTTCTCCTTTAAACCACTTTCTTCGAGATAATCCAATAATCGACCCACATTGTCGTCCACATTTTCAATCATGGACCAGATTGGCAAGTTCTTTTTATCACTGACACCTCTTGCCATCAACCTCTTGCCTGTGTCCGGATGCAAAAGCGTGGGGAAATGCACAGCCGGAGTGGAGATAAAACAAAAGAAAGGGGTCTCACGATGTCTGTTCATGAAGTCAATGCCCTGATCGAACAAAACATCGGTTGAAAACCCACGGGATTTAACGTATTGGCCATTGTGAATATACGTGGCATCAATATGGTTATTCCCATAGTAATCTTCCAGTTGGCTGACACCGCCGCCGCCGTGGATAAAGTGTTCATCAAACCCTCGACAATCCGGGCTATAGGGGTACGACAATCCTAGATGCCATTTTCCAAATACAGCGGTCTTATACCCTGCTGATTTCAAGATATCAGCCAGGGTCGTTTCATTTTTGTGCAGGATTGATACGCCACCAATCGTGTCATGCACGCCTGAACGCAGGGCATAGCGTCCGGTCAACAGGGCTGTACGACTGGGTGAACAAAAAGGGGGGGCATTGAAACAGGTGAAGTTAACACCTGCCTCGGCCAGTTTGTCAATTCGAGGCGTGTGTACAACCGGATGTCCGTTCCGGCTTAACTCATAATACCCATGATTATCAATGAGCACCATCACAACATTCGGTTTTACTTCTTTGGAGAATGCTGGCTGGATGGATACAACAAGCAACAATACTACATAGTTCATAAGTTTCATAGTTAGCTTACCCAATCATTTCAAGAGAGGTTTCGGATGATAGACTCTAAAAGACCGCTCCCTGCAGCAACATCCATGCTGGCACAAAACAACCATACATGCATTGCATTGGGTCTCGCGAAAGACAACGTCCTGTCACAGTGTCACCTACTTCAGAAGCTCGATCATGGCCTCGCCAAAGGCCGTCCCGGCCTGAGCAAAGAACCAGGGACTGCCGTAGTAGTGATAACCGCGGTCGTTCCCGAATTGGCGCCACTTGTTGACGTCCTTACTCCAACCGCCTGGACCGGTGTAGATGGCGTGGGCGTCCATATCCCAAAACTGATCGGTCTTCACACAGATCGTATTGCCCTTAAACTCAGGTGCATTGGGGACTGCGGCCTGGGCCTTCTTGATGATGTCGCGGGGCGACCCCTCCTTGTCCGGTTTCATGCCGTCATTGCCCATTTGTCCGATCACGAAAGCCATGTCCGGGGCCTTGAATTCCTTGCGCACATCACGAATGAAGTTAACCATGTTCTTCTCGTAGGTCAGCCACCGGTCGCTGTATTGGTCATTCCAACCCTGGAACCATACCAATCCCTTGATCTCGAATCCCTGGTTCTTGTACCCCGGGAAACGCTCTCCAACTGCTGCCAGGCAGCCATGAACTTCGGCAATCATGTTGCGGTAGTCCTTGCCGAACTGGGCCTTATACACTTCGGTGGTCACGATGTCTCGAGGTTTAAACTGTCTCAACCCCTTCTTCTTCTCCGCCGTCTTGTTCTCCTCTGTGACCTTCTTGTTGTAGGCCTTGATTTTGGCGGGTTCGGCGGCATTCCATGCTTCATTCTCGGCGTTCTGAGCCGCGGCCAGCTTAGCATACTCTGCGTCACTGAGCATGGACGACGGCGGCAAAAAGCCACGGGCCAGGGCTCTGCCACCCCAGGAGGCCTTGATGAGGAGGATCTGTTCGTCGTAGTGGTTGCCCATCACGTGGCCAAAGTTGAATTCCGGGCCAAAGCCTTCGCGGGGCGCACCATAGCCCACGGTCAGGTCGCCATGCTTGCCAAGGTAGTTGATCCAGACATCGTGTCGAGTGCTCCACAGGTACGTGGGCGTCTTGCGAGAATCGCTGGGATCCGTGGTCTGGGCCACGGTCTTGGCAAACATATCGTAATCACCGTTTTTGATGAAGTGCGTATAGCGTGCCCGATACGCCTTCTGAGTGACCTGCCAGGACAGTGGCTCCGGATAGCCGCGTCCCTCCATGTTGGACTGGCCAGCCAGGATAAAGACCTTGACCTTGCCTGTGCTGGAAGAAGCAAGGAACTCAGCATTCTTGCCATAGCAAGTCAAAGAAAGAAGGGTAACACACCAGATCAACATCAATCGTTTGATAGTCATTGGATTCTCCGTATTATTTTGAACATCACATGCCCGCGCACGCGGGAATGTACAGAAATTATTGCGGTGGCCTGTGCCATTTGTCTTCTTCTTTCAGAATATCTCTGATCACGCCTCCCACCTGATACCCCAACTTCGCCTGTCCCCAGGGATGGTGATGTACATCCCTTGATTCTTTCCTTCCTTCCGGGAAATTCAACATGATTGTATACTGATCATCAATAACAATCTCCGGATGATGCTTCATGACTTCCATGGCTGCAGCATTATAGATCAATTCATCACCCACAACGCGGCCTGGCGCTTCGGGTGGAATGACAGTGGTGGTGGCAAACACCAACCTGGCCTTGGTCTGCTCTAAAAGATGAATGATCTCTTCAAGGTTCTCCTTGTATTCTTTCACCGGTACCAACCGATCTGCCTTGCAAGTCACATCCAATTTGCCATCCGGCGTCAGTCTTTTTAAATCATGCAGGCCCCAATTAAAATGGATGACATCCCACTTGCCATCGCCTAACCACAATTGATGATTTTGGAGCATTTTCCGTGTTTCACCGCAATTAACTGGAACATGGCAGACATCGGCCCGTCGTCCCAAGGCTTTTCGTACATAGGTCGTGTAACCGATTGAAATTGAATTACCCATGATAAGCACATTGGGGGTTTTCGGATGACGGTTGACAAATCTCCAAAGATCGTTCTTTGAGTGACCTGGATACAAGGTGTTCCAGACTCTCTCTTCAGAGTAGAGCTTTACGGTATCAATGGGTGCATCAACATTTTGATCCAGGTCCCAGTAGCGGTCGATAATCTCCTGTATATGCGGATAGTCTTCATCCGTCTCTTTCAATTCTTCTCTCAGCTTTTTTAGCCTGTCTTTCAGTTTGGCTGTTATTTTCTCGTAGCCTGGTTCACCATATAGATTATTCATCTCGAACGGGTCATTTTTGAGATCATACAATTCCCAGGCAGGTGGGGTCCAGTATTCGATCGGCCTTTGGGTCGTAAAGGGAAGCGATTTATTGTTTGGCCAGTCGCTATCCTTAAAACGCTTGATATAATCACATCCGTAGAAAAAAATCAGTTTGTGGTCTTTCGTGCGAACACCGAAATGGGCCGGATTGGCGTGAGCATGTGCCATGTGCATCCAGTAACGATAGTACGTGGCTTCCTGCCAATCTTCAGGTTCTTGTCCGGTTTCCAGAATTTCCTTAAAACTATGTCCCTGCATATAGGCGGGTTTCTCACCCCCAGCCAGTTCAAGCAGTGTCGGCGCAAAATCCGTATTATTGATAATCGCATCCGTTCTGGTGCCTGCGTCAATCATTTTGGGGTAACGAACCAAAAAAGGCATGCGCATGGACTCTTCATACATCCATCGCTTGTCAATGTAATCATGTTCACCCAGCATAAAACCCTGATCGCCGGTGTAGACTATGACAGTATTGTCCATCAACCCGGCTTTTTCCAGATAATCGAAAAGACGTTTCACATTGTCATCAACCCCCTTGACACAGCGCAAATATCGCTTCAAGTATTCCTGATAGGCCAAGTGTGTATACTCGGGATCAGGAATCGATTGATCAATTTTCATGTGCTGCCCCATGTTGCGGTTTTGATTGCGGTGCGACACAGAAGAGCCAATATGAGGCAGCATGACACCATGGGTACCTCGCGTTCCCACAGACCCGTTGTTCCGGTTATGATACAGGCTCGCAGGTTCCGGAATTTCAGTGGCTTCGAGATAATCGGCATACCGAGGGGCAAACTGGAACATATCGTGAGGCGCTTTAAAATGGTGCATCAGGAAAAATGGTTTTGAGTTGTCCCTGTTTTTCAGCCACTTTAAAGTCCGATCGGTTATGACATCGCTGGAATGTCCCCTGTATTGATGACCCCGCTTGGTTTCTTTGTTCTTTCCCCTTTTGATTTCAACGCGGTCAGTCGATCCCTTTTCATACAGAATGGGGTCAAAATAGCTTCCCTGTCCGTAGAACACATTATAATAGTCAAATGCTTCCGGCGATTCTTTCAGGTGCCATTTGCCGATCATGGCGGTTTCATACCCGAGCCTGTTCATTTCATGGGCCAGATATTGATTCTCCGGCTTTAACCGGCCGTCTAGATCCTGCACACCATTGGCCTGGCTGTATTGCCCGGTCATGATGCAGGCACGGGAAGGCGTACATATTGAATTGGTGCAGAAGCAGTTTTCGAATAGAATGCCTTCGTGCGCCAGCCTGTCTATGGTCGGTGTCGGGTTTAATCGCGCCAAACGACTCCCATACACGCCAAATGCCTGCGATGTGTGATCATCGGACATAATGTACAAGATATTGGGCTTCGTCTCTGCCAATGCCGTCAACGTTAATGCTGCAACGAATAAACTTGACATTACTCCAATTTTAAACATAATCTCTCATTCCATTTCTGTCACTGGGATAATCTTACCTTCAAGCATCCCCTTGTTGGTTATGCTCACCGAAAGCAACCGCACCGTGCGCTGCTGCCATGTTTAGCTGATAAGAAGAGTGATTTAGCTACCATCTGGTAATTCTACCCTTTGTCTCAGGGCAAATCAAGGAGTGAAACAGCGTCAGGATTGCCACAACAGTCCTGAGGCTGCTGCATGTGAAGTCATTCATCTTGAATGAAGTGCTTTACTGAACCTCACCACTACATTAAAATGCATGGTTCCAGCATGTTGTTTGGGGATAATCGCTATTCTCGGCATGCAGGGCAATGCGTGCAATCTTGTATTATGAAAGGGAGTCCCTTGAAGACTGGGTATAGGTGCATTTTTGTGATTGTCTTCAGCATTCTACTGTTGACTCAACCTACCAAAGCTGACGTGAGACTGCCGAACATCTTGGGAGACCATATGGTTCTGCAGCGAAACAAGCCGGTGCACTTCTGGGGCTGGTCCCAACCGGCAGATACGGTTACGATCCGATTTGCCAACCAGGTCAAGACCGTGAGTGCCTCTGCCACGGGCGTCTGGGAAACGGAACTGGATCCCATGGACGCGAGTTTCACCGGGCGTCAGCTGCAGGTGCAGGGCCCTGATAATCAAGTCACGCTTCAAGATGTGCTGGTCGGTGAGGTCTGGCTCTGCAGTGGACAGAGCAATATGGAAATGAAGCTTCGGGCAAGCCGGGATGCTGACGTAGAGATGGACTGTGCCGACGATACGGCACTGCGATACGTTCGCCTGCCCAAGACAGCGAGTTTTCACGCACAAACGGATTTCCCTGTAACTGACAGCGAAGGTCGGTGGCAGACCTGCGTGTCAAGGCAGGCGGAGAACTGCACAGGTGTTGGCTATTACTTCGGCCGAAGATTGCGGCGTCGTTTAAAGGTGCCGGTCGGCCTGATCGACACGTCCTGGGGAGGCACGATGGCCCAGCACTGGGTACCTCAGGATACACTTGAACCATTTAGAACAATGACCCGCTACTTTGACGAGTTCAAAGAGAAACAAGAGGCCTGGATCGATGGGGAACGTGAGACTGGGGCCAAACAACGGTACCAGGCCGATGTCAAGGCCTGGGAAAAGGCGAAAGATCAGGCCCAGGCGCAAGGCAAACGCGTACCGGGCCGACCCAACCAAAAAAACTATGCCAATCCGTCCCATCAGGCACAGCCAGGCGGCATGTTCAACGGCATGATCGCACCGCTGGCAGGATTGACATTGAGAGGGGTATTATTCTACCAGGGAGAAAACAATTCCTTTGGTGAATCCTGGAAACCATTTGCCCAAACCTTCCCAGCCGTGGTCACGAGCTGGCGTCAGGCCTTCAACCAAGCCGATCTGCCCTTTGGCATCATCCAGATCGCCGGGTGGAGTACTCGTCGCACCATGACCTATGACATGAACCACCACACCAATGTCATACGAGAACTTCAATTTCTGACCTGGCGCACCACCCCCAACACGGGATTGATTGTCACATTCGACACGAACTCCAATAGCAGCATCCACCCGGGACGCAAACTGCCAGTGGGCGAGCGATCGGCCCGCTGGGCCCTGGCCGAGGTCTATCAGGTGAAACGCTATGGGTCTAATGAGCCACTCGAATGGAAGGGCCCGATCTATGACAGCATAGAGATTCAGAACAGCAAGATCATTGTGACATTCACTCCGGGTACGAACAACGGCCTTCGACTGGACAAGGACGACGATCGCGGCTTCTATATCGCAGGCCAGGACCGGACATTCGTTCACGCACAAGCCCGTGTCATAAAGGACAATAGACTGGAGGTCTTTAGTAACAGCGTGACCGATCCCGTGGCCGTGCGCTATGGCTGGTCCAATCTTCCCCTCGGCGGCCTGATGAACTCTCGTGAATTGCCAGCCTATCCCTTCCGCAGTGACACCTGGCCCCTGATACCGCACCAGTCCACCGGAGCGTATGAAGTCGAAAACACGGGTCTTCTCGACCGTAATCCATAGGAGCCAGTCAGAGAATTCAGTCCATCATAAGCACAAAAAGGAGTCAGCTATGCACCCTATTGCATACATCGTTGTGGGTCTCGCTCAATTGGGAATGGCTCAAGTCGCGAATCAAGACCTCATGGCCTGGTGGGCTTTCGATGAGGTCAAGCCCGTGTCACAAAAGACATTGACGACGCAAGAATCTGTTCAGGGCACAGAGTGTCAAGTGGTGAATTTTAAATCCGAGTACAGGCCTTTTCTGGTCATGAGCGACAAGGGACGCGGCTTTGGCGTATTCGGTGGTGAGGTTCGGCCGCGATACTCCCACTTCCCCTGGTGGAATCACTGGCCCGTGGCGCAGGGGATGTCAGACGGTCGCTACTGCGTGGCTGCGGATAGGGCGGCACATTCCTCTTTGAATTATGCACGTGCTGAACCGGTGCCTGCGGCTCTATACGGCATGACCAAAGAAGACCCTCAAAGCCTGCTGCCCCTGGCCCGCTCTTGGAATCATCCTCCTGAACTCAATGTCGCCAATCCAGGCGTGATCAACCAGGGCTATGACCTCATGCAGCGAGCCTATGTCATGCAGGCCAAAGAGATCCAAGGCACACTGGCCATGACACTCAAGGCCTGTGTGGATTCGCCCTGTCACAACCCGGCCTTCGTGGTCCATGGCTGGGCGCCCGAGCACTTGACACTCACGCTCAATGGCCAAAAGATCAAACGAGGTAAAGACTTCCGGGTTGGCGTGGAGTATGATGTGGAGGGAACCCCGAAAACGGTCATCTGAATTCGACACAAAGCGGAGGGTCCGGTCAAGATTGCCCTCGAGCCTTAACACTGATTTTCAAACACATATTGGCGATGTATAAATATTGAAAGTGGATCAATGAAGACAAACATATTGAAGAGATGGATTGTCACAGTGGCTGTAATGAGTTGCATTCTTTGCAGTGCTTACGCTACAGAGAGACCCAACATTGTCATGATCATCGGCGATGATATTTCGGTGGATGATTTTGGGTGTTATGGGAATCCGACGATCAAAACGCCCAACGTCGACGATCTCGCAGCAAAGGGATTGCGTTTTACAAATGCCTATCTGACAACCAGCCAGT
Source organism: uncultured Pirellulales bacterium (assembly GCA_964494325.1). GTDB lineage: Bacteria > Planctomycetota > Phycisphaerae > Sedimentisphaerales > Anaerobacaceae > JAIPFM01. The sequence continues at coordinate 7,380 of CAZBTJ010000042.1, read as the reverse complement.
GCAGCCCAACCCGGTGCAGTCTCATCACCGGCCGCTATCCCCACAATACCGGCGCACCAGAGCTGCACATGCCCTTGCCAGAAGGACAGATCATGTTTCCGGAACGTCTCAAGAAGGCCGGTTACTATCACCAGTTAAACAATCTGACTGCCGATCCGAAACATCGCAAGGTACTTGAAGACCTGCGTACGGTCATGGACCAGTGGCAGCACAGAACCGGCGATACCACGCCATCGCTAGACCAGGCCACACCGGACCGACATGACCGACAAACGGGCAGACGCATACAGAAAAAACCTGGTATGAGACCCGTATCGGGCGTTCTCCCGGGCCAGACCACAGGGGCAGAAAAAATCAACGATCCGGGCCCAATCAAGGCCCAGAAAGACACACTGCCCAATTTTGTGGTCATCTTCTGTGATGATCTGGGATATGGTGACGTGGGCTGGCTGGGGCCGGTCAAGAACCGCACGCCAAACATTGACCGCATGGCTGAACAGGGCGCCTGCTTTACTGATTTTTATTGCACCAGCGGTGTGTGTTCCCCGTCGCGTGCCAGCCTGATGACCGGCTGTTATCCCCTTCGCATTGGCATGCACAAGAGCTCCAAAGGCATGTTTGTCTTGATACCCAAGGATCAGAAGGGGCTGAATCCGGATGAAGTCACGATTGCCGAGGTGCTAAAGCCCAAAGGATACAAAACTGCCTGCATTGGAAAATGGCATCTGGGGGACCAGCCAGAATTCCTGCCCACACGCCAGGGGTTTGACACCACCTATGGCCTGCCCTTCAGTAATGATATGGGCCACAGACCCGGAGCCTCATATCCCCTGCCCCTGCTGCGCAACGACAAGGTCATTGAGGCCCCGGCCGATCAGGCCAGCCTGACGCAACGCTATACCAAAGAGGCCATCAAATTCATCCACACCCACAAGGACAATCCTTTCTTCCTGTATCTGCCGCATACCATGCCGCATGTGCCGCTCCATGCCAGCAAGGCATTTGCGGGGAAGTCCAGCAACGGCCTCTACGGAGACGCCGTGGAAGAGATTGACTGGTCCACAGGTCAAATCCTAGAAACGCTCAAGGCTTTGGGCATTGATCGACGTACGCTGGTCGTCTTTACCTCAGACAACGGTGCCACGCGCAGAGGCAGCAATGCCCCCTTCTCTGGCCATAAGGCAAGGTACTTCGAGGGGAGCATGCGCATGCCCTGTGTGATGTGGTGGCCCGGTACGATTCCGCCTGGCACGCAATGTAACAAACTCAGTACGACTATGGACCTCCTGCCCACACTGGCAGATTTCGCAGGTGCCCCAGTCCCTGACGACCGCATCATTGACGGAAAGTCTATTCGAGACCTGATAGAGTGTAAGCCCGGTGCGGAATCGCCTCATGAAGCGTTCTACTATTACTACATGTCACAACTCAGTGCCGTGCGCTGCGGCAAGTGGAAACTATGGTTGCCCCTGAACCCAAGGTTGGAGACCTGGATGGGACGTGCCACAGACCACTGCGAAGCAGCTCTCTACGACCTGGAAACAGATGCAGCGGAAAAGATCAACCTCATGGCTCAGCATCCCAGGGTGGTAAAACGCCTGATAGCTCTCGCCCAAAAGGCCCGTGCAGACATTGGCGACTATCAGGTCAAGGGCAGCGGCCAGAGAGAGCCCGGCTGGGTTGAACACGCCAAAGCCTTGATCTTGAGGTGAAAGAACAGCCTGAAGAGTCCCAAACCAAAAGCTGTCAGCCTTCAGATTTCAGCCTAAAACAGAATGGACATAGCCCATTCAAATCCTTTCTATCTGCTTGCTAGCCGTTACTTTCGGCAAAATGCTGCCTTCGCCTGAGCATTCAGCCGGGACGCATCTGCGGTCGCTTAGGCTCCCTCAACGAAACGTCCCATCCGTTCTACTGGTACTGATATCCGAGGGACCCTTAGTTAGCTCTTTTAGTCCCCATCAGATAGAAACAGATCTGCATAACGGTTTTCCAGCGAAGCAACTTCTTCTTCTGTAAGGGCATTAAACTCTCTGGCCCTCGCCCGTTTGGACAATTTTCCCTTGCCCTGACGCAGAAAACCAATGAGTGTCTCGATCAGCTTATCCGGCATATCAAAGTGCATGTCAACAAACACTCTCATCTGATCATGGCAGGCCAGGTAATGAACTTCCTCGGGCAGAATCTGTTGCACGGTATGACGCACGCAATCATAGAGGAATTCAGCTTGACGTGTGGCATCAAAATAACGATACATGTCTATGGTGTCGTTTTGAACCTCAACATTACCCGATAGTGTGGGTTTCCAGTCCATGAATAGCAAGCGGGATTTGGCATAGGCCTCCAGGGTTTGGCGATAGGTATCTATGTGTTCCAGGATCGCCGCTGACACGGGAAACACCAGACCCGCTGGACAGAATCCCATTTCAGCCAAAACATGATGAATCAGGTAGCGGTGAATCCGTCCATTGCCATCTTCAAAGGGATGGATAAACACAAAGCCAAAGGCAATTAATGTGGCTGACAACACCGGATCATAGTCACTGCCTGACAATCGATGGCTTGTTTCAGTCAAACCGTTTATCAGTGTCACCACATCCTGCCAACGGGCCGAAATATGATCCGGCACAGGGATATTGGTCCCGCGATCATGCACACCCACAAATCCCCCTTCAGTGCGCCATCCCATGTTTGTAAAACGCCGATCTTCGATCACGATTTCCTGTAGGCGCATTAATTCCTCTGCAGTGAGGCGTTGTTGCCCCGCCTGACCTATGGCTCTGCCCCAGCGTTCGACACGATGATGCACCACCCTTTCCCCTTCGATGGCGTAGGATGCCTTGGAATCCTTGAGCAAGAGAAAGGCCGCCGCCCGAGCCAGAATATCTGGATGCACACGTCCCAGCAACGCCTTGACCTTTTCATCTAATCGAGTCTCTATAAGCATTTCAAGCTTCGGTGTACGGCGGATCAATGGGCAAAAATCCTTAACACCAGGAAGGTTGTTTCGTACCCGATGACGCCTGGACGGTGTCGCCGGTCCAGGATACTGAAGCCTGCCATCCAGCGCATCCACAAAGTTGCTTACGGACGTATCCGGCAAATTCAAACGCTTATCCATGAGCCATTCATAAAAGAACCACAAGCGCCGACTGAATTTCCCGGTCGGTTCATTGAGTATGATAGTCTCCAGTTCACCCGGCTTCAAAACCTTAAAAAGTGCCTTGAGCACCGACAAATCGACACCTTCGTATCGCAGTGCAAAAGTCAAGTGAGCGGCCAAGGACGCCGCTGGCTGATGCCGCACTGTATACACAATCCAGCAATCCTGTTGGTATCGCTTATGCCTCGAACTGATCATGGCAAGCATATCTGGCATGGGCACCTGAAGATCATAAGCTTGAATGATCGCCGCATACCCAGCCAGCATCCCATCAGGTTCAGGCACACTCAATCCCTGAAAAACAACTTGTTTGCATGAAAATCGATTTTTTTCAGCCCTGTTCATGAAAATCATTATCGTTTAAAAGTGGTTTTATTCAATGAAAACCATTTTTATTTGACCACTTTTATGAATAACGCCTTTTTTATAACAATCCTGGCAGAGTTCCAGCGATTTGGGGGCATCGTCTCCAATTTATGGGACCCGCCTCGAAACTGTAGTGTACGCCCAATATTCCCCCACCCAGGGATTCGCTTAAGCCGCAAAAAGGCACAAACTAAATGTAAAAACCTATTTAACAGGAAGACCATGAATCAGATGGAAGATACTTAAATCAGCTGTCAGCATTCAGCCATCAGCTCTCAGCCCCCTTGGGACTTCGCTCCGCTCAGCTTAAAAACAATTGGGCAAATGCCCATTCAAATACTTCTATACATCCCACTTCAAATTCCAGCGTAGCGCCGGGCTCTCCCCATAAAACCAGTCGTCATTGCGAGTTCACCGCCCCTGAAGGGGCATATGTGCGAAAGAAACAAAAGCTGATTTTTGGCCCAAAAAAGCGGTGTTTCTTAGGAGGAGGCACGACGCAAAATCTTCCATTGTTAATGACTCGTTCGCCCTTGCAAAGCTCCGCACAATATATCCATCAAATGCAAGAATTAAACCCCGACCCCTATTTTCTCTTAAAATGCCTGTCTTGATTCTCATATTATCTCACTCCTCAAAAACAGGTTATAGGTTAGGCGAAGGCAATCTCCACTCCAAAATCCCACCGGAATATTTTTCCTGCAACTGAACTTCAATTCGCAGTTCTCTTGTTTTGACAGGCTTGAACACAACGGTATTGAACTGGTCCTTTTCAACGCCATACCCGGTTTCAGCCTCGACCGGTTGCCACTGGGTGCCATCATGATATAGGAGTCGCCATGATTGGGGCACACGGCATGAGCCAGCGCCTGAATCATCAAACCAGTAGACCTGTGCCTTGGACATTGTCTTGGATTTGTTAAAACTGTAAGTCATCCATTCCTCTGTGCCAAGATGGCTCCACCAGGTCATGCGAGGCACAGTGTGATCGTTTGAACTCTCCGGGATCATGGTGTCGTTAACGGCCGCGACTGTATCGCTCGAGCCACAGTGAGAGGCCGAAACACTGGCAGCCACTGCCACGGTGGCATCTTTCAGTTGAGACACCTCAGAAAGATCCGTGGGCATCCAAACCACCATGTTGCCAGGGGCCCTATTGTCCCATGCATAGTAGGGTATGGCTGTGAGATCAACCCTTTTCTCAGAAAAGCGGAATGTGTCATCCTCGGTTTCTACAATCTCCTTGACCTTTCCTAGGGTCGTCAGCGTGACCACACCACCCAGGAGATCCGGTTCGAAACTTGTTTTAAAATCAGTTTGCCCCTGGATGGCTGCCTGGTCCACAGCGCAGGAATTGTCACAATCCTCAAAGCAGTAGACAATCGGTCCACGCATGACTGCCAATCGACCGGCATTGGCCTTGACCTCCGAATGGGCAGCCACCTGACGAACGGGCATAGGCATGTTCAGTTCGATGGCGTCTCCCTTTTTCCACATGCGTGACAGGGCGGTAAAACCCTGTTTGACCTCTGGTTCCACGGCCTTGCCGTTGACCTTGATGGACGCCCCATGACACCATTCAGGGATTCGCAGGCTGATGGTGAACCGCTGAGATCGTTCAGGGCTCACCGTGATACCCACCTTGCCATCCCAGGGATAGTCCGTCTTTTGAGATAGGGTGACTTTGTCGTCACCCAGGGCGATATGGCCTGTGCCTCCTATATACTGAAGCACATACACCCCGCTGTTTTCCCTCATTTTCCCGTACACATAACCGCCAATCGAGGAAATAAAACGCACCACATTGGTGGGACAACAGGCGCACCCGTAGAATGGCTGACGATGGTGGTCGCCCTGGCTTGCCAGGGGATTCACATAAAAGAATTTATCTCCGGCCAGCGATATGCCTGCCAGTGCTCCGTTGTAAAGCTCCCGTTCTACAATATCCGCAAAACGTCCTTGCCCATGGAGCAGTGCCAGTCTGTGATTCCAGAACGCCATACCGATAGAGGCACAGGTTTCACAATAAGCCTGATAATTTGGAAGGAAATAGGCTTCAGCAAACCCTTCGCCATAGTTTTGTACGCCCACACCGCCTGTGAGATACATCTTCTTTTTGACAATGTTCTGCCACAGGCGTTCCATGGCATCCACATGAGCGGGGTCATCGGTGATGGCCGCATGATCTGCCACGGCACTGTACAGGTACAGCCACCTGACTGCATGACCCACAGGTTCGGTTTGATCGGCAATGGGCAGATGGTCCTGGCAGTACTTGCCAAAGAGTTCGTGTGTCTCTTTTTGCCCATGTTCATACACAAAAAATCGGGACAGGGCCAGGTAACGTTCATTCTCGGTCGCACGCCACAACTTGATCAGGCCCAACTCAATCTCTTCGTGCCCTGCCACAGTATGGCGTTTGTCAGGGCCAAACACCGTGTCAATATAATCCGCGTATCTGCACGCCACATCCAGAAAAGTGCGTTTGCCTGTGGCGTAAAAATGGGCCACAGCCGCCTCGAACATGTGCCCTGCACAGTAGAGTTCATGCTTGTCACGAATATTCGCCCAACGTTGGTCCGGTTCCTTGAGCGTGAACCAGGTGTTCAGGTAGCCATCGGGCTGCTGAGATCGGGCAATCAGGTCAATAATCCTGTCGAGCCGTGCTTCCAAGGCCTTGTCAGGATGGTTGGACAGGGAATACGCCACCCCCTCAAGCACCTTGAACACATCGGAATCGTGGAAATAGTGGCCATTGAAGGGTGTGTTGTCAAGACCTGCAACCTGCTCAAAATTTCGTATGCGTCCGGTCTGCTCGCAGTAGTCCAGATTATGGGGAATGGAGACAAGCCTATTTGTTTCCAGACGTTTTGTCCAGAACGCATCTTCGATAGCGACATCGCTGAATGTGACAGGCAATAGCTTGCCCCCTGCTGTGACAGGCATGACATTGATCAGCAAGAGACCGGTGACAACTGCTTGAATGACTCTCTTCACGAAACCACCTCATTTCTAAATATATCGTTTTTCATGCATAGACAAAGTTGATCAAATACTAACATGTGACGGTGTCTCTGAAAAGCCCTATTGCCCCGCAGTCCATGCATATCTGAAACAGAACGCAATCACAGTCATTATTCCTGTTTATACAGAACGTCCTGAGCCACATGAATGGCATGTGAATTGGGTCATGGGATAACAGGTTGGGCCCAAGGAAGCCACAGATTCAAAGCCAACGCTGGCCCACACCACATGACAGATTACCGCAAAGGTTTGAGATTTCATTCTAGCACCTGCCAATGTCAGTCATTTCAAAAAGTATGCACCATGGTTTGGTGCTAAGGGGTATTGTCATCCCCCTTGTGGTAGTTATTCCAGAAGAGCTGATACTGATCGTGCATTTCAGGCCCGTGTAGACATAGTCGGACCACGGTAAGTCTCTCAGCAGAAAGGGGAATGCTCAGGGGCTGACCCTATAGGTACCGGTCCCATTGGATTCGCATGTTAGATTTCTATATTCTTCTCATGTTCAAACTGTGCTTTACAGCTTTTCTCTGGGACAATACCTTCAACCTCATAGACTTTCAAATAGCAGAAGGCAAAGGACGCATAAACATCACTGACATTGAGTTTGCCCTTGTCGAATAACTCATACAATTGATCAATTGGCTTGGTGTAATGTTGCTGGTGATCAGGTTCTTTTGTGCCATGGTAAAGATCATTTAAGGCATAGACATGGGCTACATGGCAAAGATCTTCTATCTCACTAATGGGCAATAGCTTTGATGAGTAATCCTGCTTAGGGATGGGTAAGAAATAACTTGTACAATTAGTCTAGGACTATAACAATA
>CAZBTJ010000041.1:0-40921 GCA_964494325.1 uncultured Pirellulales bacterium | reverse complement strand
TGAATGGATCGTCCCATCCAGCAATTTCCCTCGAATGGTTTTGATGTCGAATCTTATCTTCTTATCTTCCTACCTTCATATGTTCCTCAATACGTATGACCGTGAACCTTGGAGGTACGGAGGCCAAAGATTGCAATCACTACAAAACAGATGAGCGGCAATACAAAGGAGGCACGTGTACTGGACAGGGTCATAAAGCCCAGGTTAAACGCGTCCATATCCATGATGGCTGCCTGCATGGGCGGCATAAGGCATCCGCCGCCAATGGCCATAATCAGACCAGCAGCGCCAAGCTTGGCATCGTCGCCCAACCCCTTGAGTGCAATACCGTAAATGGTTGGGAACATGAGAGACATACAGGCCGACACGCCAACCAGGCAATACAATCCAAGCATCCCCTGGATAAAGATCACACCGCCAATGAGCCCAAATCCGCACGAGGCCAGCGTCATGAGCAAGCCGCCCGGACTGAAGAATTTCAACAGGAAGGTACAGACAAAACGACTACTGACGAAGATGGTCATGGCCAGAATGTTGTAGTTTTGGGCCGTGGCCTTTTCCAGACCCAATTCATTGACACCATACTGAATCACGAAGGTCCAGCACATGATTTGAGCACCCACATAAAAAGCCTGCGCCACAACACCTTCCAGATATTTTCTATTCTTCCCCAAGCGACCTAATGTGGGCCCCACATTCAGGGCATTGTCATCTTCACCCTCTATATGAGGAAAACGGGAGATGGCAAAGATGACCAGAACACCAAGTACCACAATGCCTAAAATGGTATAGGGACCAATGATGACATTCAAATCTGCCTGGCGTATGTCAGCAAGCTGAACACCAGAATCCTGGGTCAAAGCCGACACAGTGTTGGCTGGGATCGAAGCCAAGAGACCTTGAGCACCTTTAATCGCATTTATGCTAGGTGTCAACTGAGGCCCTAGCTCGCGTTTAAGAAGCTTGAAATCCTCGGAAGTTGCAGACCCAATAGACTCACTGATTTGATCTTCCACCTCTTCAAGAGATTTAACAGCAGCCTGAACCAAGGGTTGAGTTTTTATCTGGAAATCCGGAACCGAAGAAACCAAAATCTGCCCTTCTTCGTACGCAAGTCGCGTGGAGTCCAGCACAGCCCGACTTCCCGCAAAACCTTCATTAAGCTTCTGATTCTCTGCCTTGAAGGCGTCTATTGCAGCGGCCACTTCAGGATCCTTCTTGATCCTCTGCACCAGGCCTGCCAAAAGCTTGGGAGATTTCTCCTGGGTGGCATCCAGATCCTTTTTGAGCTGAACAGCCTGGACACCCTTCACAAGGTCGAGACAATCCAGGGCCGTATAAGCTGCGACAATATTGCTTTGAATAATCTCAAAATCCTCCGCCACCAAATCCTTTTCCGAGTTTAGCGTTGCCTGGGAGGTCTCAACCAAGCCTAGGCTTTCATCATAGATCTGGGCATATTGGGGCGTGCCCTTGGAAGACTCCTGTATTTGGCGTCTCCCCGTCTCTGTGGTTGGATTCAAACTCACAAGAATCACCTGGCTGGCAATGAGCATACCCGTGATCGATCCCATCGGATTAAAAGACTGTGCAAAGTTCAAACGCCTCGTGGATGTCTCTTCATCGCCCAGGGACAGAATAAACGGATTGGCACTGGTCTCCAAAAACGACAAACCACAGGTCATGACAAAATAGGCAAGCAAGAATGACCAGAATGCCATCATCCATCCCGAGGGGATGAAGAGAAGGCAGCCTGTGGCGTACAGGGTGAGCCCCACCAGGATGCCTGCTTTGTAACTATACCGCTTAATAAATAGAGCGGCCGGAATGGCCATCACGCAGTACCCACCGTAAAAAGCGAACTGCACAAGTGAACTCTGAAAATTGCTGATCAAGAGAATGTTCTTAAAGGCCGCCACCATGGGATTGGTAATATCATTGGCAAACCCCCACAATGAAAACAGAAATGTCACCAGAATGAAGGTACCCAGAAGATTCCGAGGTACCAAGGGGATGGATTTCTTGCCATTTGTACTTTCAGCCATGTAAGACACCTTTCAATGAGCCTGAATAACTTGATTCCTGGCAAAGCTTACCGGATTTCCGGAGAAAAGACAACTGCACATTACTGATTTTACCCAATCCAATGAGCGCCAATAATCTCAAAAAAACTTCCGGCCATTCTAGTGAGGGCCAAACTCAATTGCAAGCTATTTTGTATCAAACGAGCGTTCGCCAAACCATCGCCTAAAAAAGACTTGCCGTATCGCCTTTTGCTCTGTACCCTATGCGTATGGATCCGGTAAAGCGACGACTTGAAATCCTGGAAACACAGCTTGTCTCCCGCCCCCCCCTAGATATCTTGTCGGAACGTATACCGTTGCTCTTACCCGCGATGTGTCTTGTCCTGGGGATTGTGATTCAATCATTCATGGTTTGGCCCAAATCTGTTTGGCTTGGCCTGATGATAGGGTCACCCGCCTTTCTGCTTTCTCACAGGCCGCATCGCTTTATGCTTCTGGCCTGCGCCACAACAATGGCGTTGGGCAGCCTTAGATTGATCACCTACACACATCTTCCGAGCACCGACATTTCATACGCCGTCCTGGACCAAGAGACGCCAGCTACGCTCACAGGTCGTATCATCAGCACACCCAAGCTGACCAGAACTGATTGGGAATATGCCTCTTTTTACCCCACTGCCCCAGGCCAGTCATTTGATCTGGCCGTAGAAGGCGACTACACAGGGATTGTTCGTGTGTATGCAGCAGAACCCATCGATCCCCTCACACTCGGCACACGCATCACGCTCCATGGCCGCGTGAGCCGATTCTCTCCAGCTGCCAATCCCGGGCAATTTGACATGGCAAAACACGAGGCACGTCGCAACTGTTTTGTCACCGCCTTCATAAAATCACCACTCAGTGTCGAAATCCTCCCAGATGCGCCGCCTCTGTGGCTTCGCCTACTCCGCGTCCGCAGTCGCACACAGCACTATATCGCCCAGTCCTTTATCAAGCCCGACCAGGACATCTCGGCCAATGCTTCACTGCTCCAGGCCTTACTCCTGGGCATGCGAACCGACGTGCCGAATTCGATACTCCAGGACTTCCAAACCACTGGCCTTCTCCATCTCATCAGCCTATCTGGTCTGCACGTGGGCATCCTTGTATCCATGGTCTGGGTCATTGGCCAGTGCCTGGGCCTGCTAAAACCGGGAAGATCCGTTTTGTGCTTGCTCGTATTGGCCGGATTTCTCTGGCTCGTGCCATTACGATCAGCCACAATGCGTGCCGGGCTCATAGCAGGATTGTTTTGTACTGCCATCTTGCTCAAACGAAAACCGCAGCCTCTGAACATGCTAAGCCTCGCAGCCCTGATCCTGCTATTGATTCGGCCCACGCAACTCTTTGAAGCAGGCTGGCAATTGTCTTTTAGCAGCGTCCTGGGCATCCTGCTGATCAGTGCGCGTCTTGACACATGGAGCCATCAATGGCTCCTGGCATATTGCCCCATACCCAAAACACGTTTGTGGCGTATCCTACATCATCTACTACGTTCCCTCTTGACACTTCTGGCTGTGGGTCTTGGCGCCTGGTTGGGCAGTCTTGCCATTCTCGCCTATCACTTCTACAGTGTCACGCCTTTTAGTGTCCTGTATACGCTCGTGGCCCTGCCGCTGGTGACCGGCATTCTGGTCTTTGGCTTCCTGCATATCCTTTGTTTTCTGGTGTGCCCCTTTGTCACGCCATTGACCCTGTTGATTCTGCATGGCCTGTGCAGTGGTCTGATACACATAGTGCACGGACTCAGCCAGATTCCGGGGTCTCGTCTCCTCATCGGCCACATTTCCTGGGTGCCTGTATCGCTCTATTATGCCTTACTGCTACCTGGTTTACTGTGGAAAAAAAGGAGGATGAATGTATGCCTATTGGCCGCCTCAATCATCCTGCCATTCGTATGGATTCAATGGCCCAGGGTATGGCGTGATGAAGCGGCACGCTTGGAACTTACCTGCCTCAGTGTGGGACATGGCCAGAGCCTTGTCCTACGAGCCCCCAACAACCACACCTATATCTTTGATGCTGGCTCTTTGTATCAGAAGGATATTGGAAGACGCATTGTATCCGCCTACCTTGACTACAAGAGACTATCAAAGATAGACGCGATTGTTGTCAGCCATAATGACGCGGATCATATGAATGGTATCCCGGAAATTCTCCAGCATTGCCGTGTTGAGCACGTGTATGCGCCAGCGCTGCTCATGGATCAGGCCGAAAAAGACCAAGGCCCTGCGCCCTGGCTCTTGCAGTATCTGCGAAAAAAACAACGGCGTTTTGAAATGCTCCCCACAATACTAAAACCCTGCAAAGATCTCACCATCCAGCAACTCTGGCCTGATTCCACCACGACAACCGCTCACCTGAGTGACAACAATGCCTCACTGGTCCTTCTGGTTACCTATCAAAGCAGAACGATTCTTCTCACATCCGACATAGAACAGTCCACCCAGAACTGCCTGATCGAACGATATCCCAATCTTCATCCAGACATCCTCTTAGCACCCCACCATGGATCGCTCAACACTCTGGAAGGCCACTTCCTGGAGCGAATTGCCGCCAAGACCATTTTGTGTAGTTGCAGCAGACAATCCTTCGAGCGAAACCGTGTCATCAACACATCAACCACATATCACACCCCAATCCAGGGTGCTATTACGCTTCAAATGGATGAACAAGGCAAAATCAAGACAGAGTTTACCCTGGGCTTGTAGGGTTCACTGTTGAATGCCTCGGGAACCCATACCTTTTCTTTGTGCATTGAAGCGACATGTCCATCGTAAAAGGCAAAATTGGCCTGGCCGTTATGCGCATCCTGACAAGGTACATTCCAGTCATTGAATGTGCTGGCATACACCCCATTGGCAATGGCCAGTGAATGAAGATTATTGGAGCAGACGATCTTACGACCCTGATCACGAGCCCGATTCAGAGCGGGCATAAGGATACCCATCAAAACAGCGATTACGGCAATGACCACAAGCAACTCAATCAGTGTAAAACCGAAGCGTTTCATTTATCAACTCCTCAAGACAACCTGGCCATAGACAACGAATACGCCGTCAAAGCATCACAGAGTCTGATGCCATGACGGCGAATTCAACTCAATAACGCAATACAATTTGTGGAAATCGATGCATTCCACTTTAGGGTATTGCAAATTGAATGTCTAGATCAAATTACCTGGGATTTCACCGCACCGTTTTTATCAATACAGCATCTCCATCAATCCACAACAACACATCGGCATCAAAGGCAATACTACCCTGGCGTCCTTGATTTGCGAGTCTTTCTGCCAGTTTGAAGTAGGCTTCAGAGCCAAACTCGATGACACAATCAGGTTTGACATCCGGCCCTTTGTTTGTGAGGCGACTGTCGACCCAGCGACCATTCTTATTAAAGAAGGCCAGATCATTGATCTGTTGCACGTTGGTAATCCGCACACGCTGGAGATTTTCGTCCAAAAATGAATTGTCAAAGTTGAGCTTGGTTTGCATTTTCTGGGCTGAAAGATTACTGCTCTGATTACTACCACCCATACCCGATCGAACACGCATGGCCCGGCTTTCAAACAACCGACCGGCTTCCCGATTAACACGCACCCTGTCATGCAGGTTTGTGCCCTCTCGAGCCAGGAATGCCGTGTATTCCGTGAGAATCCCAAATTCGGTGGACAACCTCACGATCTCATCGGTCAGTTCCTTGACCTTGGTATCGTGACTTGATGCCGAAGAATCAGCCCCCATCTGTCGAATCAGATCAATCAATTCAGCAATCTTGCGGCTGGCCCATAGACGGGGCACAAAACCGTTGCGAGCATGGGCTTTTTCGAAATCAAATGAAAAGCGATAGGACTTGGGCTTGCCCAATGCGTTGCCTTTTATTTCAAAGGTTAAAGGCGCGTCACCCACATACTGCCCCAGGAGCACCAATTGATCGTTCTCAAACAGGTCCGGCAATACGGCAGGCAAGATGTCACGTGTTCGCCCAAGAGCCTGGGAACCATCCTTTTCAGAGAGTGCCAATGTGGTGTCCGCCAGGACTGGCCCGCTCAACCTCTCAAAAACCTGGCCCACCTTGGCTTCCACATCTTCTTTGGGCAGGACAGTTTCAGCCTTGCCTCTGGACACCTCGGCCAGCCTGTCCAGCAATGGCGCATTGACATCAAAACCCACGCCAATGGTAAACACACGGCGTTTAAACGGATTTGACTTTTTGACCAACTCACGAATGGCCAGTTCAGAGGTCTGCCCCACAGTGGGCAGACCATCTGTCAAAAACAGAATAATGGGCAGCATCCCCTCCGCTGGTTGCTGCCCAAGTGCGGTCTTCAAGGCGTCATATATATTGGTACCACCTGTGGCTGTAATGCCTTCTATATACTTTCGTGCAGCCTCTTCAGTCTTGTCCGTCTTGATCACGGGCGTCTCTGAAAAACGTTCCACATTGTTGCTGTAGGCCAACACATTGAAGGCCTCACCCGGCTTGAGCCCGGCAATCACCTGCAATGCCGCCTCTTTGGCCTGCTTGATCTTCTCATTCCGCATACTGCCGGACCGGTCAATCACCAAGGTGACTTCGCGTTTTTGAACCTCTACTTGATCAGAAGCATGTGCTGGAATCCCGGCCAAAAGCAGAAAATAGCCACCGCCAACCTTCTTGTCTGGATAGGCAAACAGAGACGCAGTCACGCCCTCTTTCTTGGTTAAATAGGAAAGGCGAAAAACACCCGGTTGTTTCTGAGAAGCCACATCAACCTTGACAGAGACCTTCTTGCCTGATTCACGGTGCGTATAGACCTGGTGACTGGGGCAATACACTGTAGAAATGCCCTGCTTGGACTTAATGGTCGCAGAAATGGCCCAGGGCACATCATACGCCAGAGATTCAGTACGCGGCAGCACATAGTCCACCCGATTGCCCTGAACCTCCAGCAGATGTTCATACGTCAAACGCACCTTCTGCCTGCCACGCGGCTCAATGGGAAACACGCTGGATTGAATGAGGTTATACCCGACAAACTCCACCAATGCCGGATCTCGCATTTTGGCAACCAGCCCTTGATAAATGCGTCGTGCTTCTTCCTTGGGCAGCACCTTGGCGGTAATCTCGCCATGGGGTCCATCATAGGCAAATCCGCGAACCACCGCCCCTTCCGGCACAGGCATGATCACCTGAGCCTCTTGACGTCGATTTGTCTGGTTTTCCAAGGAAAACTCTACCGTGGTCGTGGCCGTCATCTCCAGGATGTCAATGCGCACGTCCACGTCTGTAATCTTCACGGCCCGGTCTCGATCCACACGGATGCCATACGACCGAATTGATGGCATGATAATGTTGGAAATCTCAGGCCGGATCCTTATATGACGGGGCTGAGCCATGACCGACTGAGCCAGCAAGAATAACCCCACAAAAACAAGACTTCTTTGCATCTTCATAATACTCTCCTTAAAGCAAACAAGGTTCATATGTTCCACACATAGAATAATACGTCTGCCAACAGGCAGATCTAAGTAAATAGTTTGTAAAAACCAAAAATCTCGCCCAATATCCAATTTCCCAGTGCGCATCCCCCCTGAATTACGTCGATACTCATAGATTAGCAATACAGCATTCTCAGATGGATACAGACTACAATGGAAGACATAGACATGAACGCGACACGCTTTAAATTATACAAAGCCTTGGCTCTGCTGTTACTAAACGCCCTGGTCTTGTCCGTATTATTTGCAAGTACCGCCAATGCTCAGTTTGTTGTGCAGCCCATGCAGCACAAGAAAACCCTATCGCCTGGGATGACTGACACGATAACCTTTACTTTGACCAATAAAGGCGAAACCCCAGTCCAGGTGCGTCCCACTGCCATTGATATTGCCAGAAATAAAAACAACGAATGGCAGGTTGTGAAATCAAGTACGCCAGAGACAGAAGCAGGCCACACGTCTGTCCAATCGTGCAAAACTTGGCTTTCATGGCCACATACGGCCGATAACTTGATTACAGTGCCTGCCAAGAAGAAAAGTACAGTCAAGGTTTCGATTCAGATCCCCTCAGACGCCAATGGTAAGTATCAGGCCGCCATGATGTTTGCACTGATACCATTACCTGACGCACAGATCAAAATAAGATACGATTTTGTGGTCCCCATTGAATTGAAGGTTTTGAGTCCCGAGGAATTGGCGTTTGAAAGCACACCCAAATTGTATCATTCCATTGCGCCAGCTCGAATTGATCTCGAAGGCAGACCCGGCCAAATATTGACTACAACGCTGACTCTTTATAAGCCTAGTTACAAACGTTTCAAAATGGATAAAGACCTCCCCACATCGGTATCCCTGAAGGCAATTGACATTTCTGATATCAACGAGTTGAAGTCACCAAGTTCATCCCCGGCAACCTCCTGTGAATCTTGGCTGACTTGGTCCACATCAGGCCAGCAGGACACGTTCTCCATGGAACCAAATAAACCGACTCAAATCCCAGTCTCTGTTGAAATTCCCAAAGAGGCAAGCGGGGTATACAATTCAGTGCTTCAGGTGGTTCTGATGCCTCCTGTAAAGACAGAACCCATCGCAACGAGATACTTGATAGATATTCCGGTACAGGTGAGTGTCGGTGAAACACCCACACAAAAACCTCATAATCAAGACAACATACTGATTTACAATACAGGCAGGTATGATCTGCAGCAAGATTCTGCGCTGGGAGATCCATTTTACTCATACTCTGGAGAGAATTACATTGAAACAGTAACACCTTTTCCAACGCAAATTACCGCTTCAATGAAAGCATTATCTCCTGCTAAAGGCGACTGGACATGCTGCGCTATGCCCAAATTGGTTCAAAACCATGCAAGAGTTAAGCTCAATTTCTTAGTGAAAAAATTGGATATTGACAAACTTCCAGCCAGCAATCATGTACTCCTTGCTGAACTGGAAATCAAATTGATCCCCCAAACTAAATTCTAACCGAAGTTTTAGAAACTGCATGAACATAAGTGGTGGGACATAGGGCACAGTGTCAACAACGCATTCTCTTCTGAAAACTGTCTACTGAAAACTGCATACCACAGGGCTTTCTGAAAAAGTCCTGTTCTGATCATTCCTCTTTTTGAGGTATGGCCTTGATGGCCTGATCCATAATGGGTTTGATGTCTGTGATGGGCAGAATCATGGGACGTATGGAGCTAGGGCCGAGAGCAGGGTTGAAGCGCGTGATCCACAGGCCGAGCAATTGACCCGCCTCATTAAAGGCCGGTGCACCTGGGACACCATCTTTGGTGTAGTAATAGGTTCTGGGTTTGGTAATGACTGACGAAATATACCCGGGGACGGCGATGAGCTGGCGGTTGTAGGCTTCTTCAAGGCGTCCCATCGTCAGGACGCGATCCATGATCTGGGCTTTACCATCCCCCTCTACAGGAAGCACGGTAAATGGCTTGTGGTCTTTGGCTTCCTCCTGATCCGGCAGGACGAAGGCCAGATCAAGGTCTGGATCTTTGAAGATGAGTTTGCCTTCCATTTCTGTCCCATTTTGGAGTGTGATGACAACATCGCCAACTGAGATTGAAGGAGAGGCCTCTGGATCGCGACGACGAATGGCCGCAGTAATCAACTGGCTCTGGTCGAAGTAATGCAGTGACAGCATGGTGAGTCCAGATTTGTGGATCATGATACCCAACGAGTCTCCGCGTTTCTCTTGCTCCCCATGGTTTGGGATATCTATTGTGGTGGTAGCGCCAACCCACACCAAACCTGATCCATATTTCTCCACCACCATTTTGGCATTTCTTTGATAGCTTGCCTCGTCTGCAAGACAAGCACATGCCATCATGGTCATACATACTACAAATAGGTTTATGATACGCATCATAAAAGTCCTTTAGTTTGACTCGTCTCGATTAATTTTGACTTCAACATACTGGGTATAGATCCCGCGTTGCATAAAGAACACCAGGCTGTCGCCTGTTTTTTCCTCAGACTTTTCAAGCACGTCTTGGACATCTTTGACGGTGGGCGTATTGTGCCCCTCAATGGACAGGATCAAATCCCCAGGCGTGATACCAGCCAAATCAGCCCAGCCTGCTGGCAAGACACGTTCCACATAAACACCCCGCTGTTCCGGTTCCAATTGCAGGTCGACATAATCCCTGAATGCCATATCCCTGACTGTCAGTTCGAGCAGTTTACTCTCATAGCGATCCTTTTGGAATGTGGTATCTTGAGCCACCTCAAGCTCAACCTCCACGGTCAGTCGCTTACCTTGCCTCAACAGTTCAACAGCCACCTTCGATCCCACAGGATACTGTCTGACCATCTGATTCAGGGACTCTGTGTCACCCACATTGGACGCGGCAATAGTGGTGCCATCCAGCTTGAGCAGAATATCACCAACCTGGATGCCTGCCTTTTCAGCAGAACGATCTTTGAAAACCTGGATGACACGAGTACCGCGCCGCACAGGCACATCCATGACCTTGATCAACTCGCGCGTCATGACCTGGGTTCGTACTGGCAGCCAGGCTTTCTTGGCAAAACCCACATTGGAATTGTCCTGCTCAGTTCCGATCCTGGCCACGGAAATGGTGGTATCGTTTTTTCGTCTAAACGTGACAGCCACTGTCAAGCGATCTGAGCGGTTGCCCAGCAAGGCTGATGTTTGCTTACGTAGTGATTCAAGCGAAACAACGGGTTGGCCCTGCAGCGCCACAATCACGTCACCCGGTTCAAGGTCTGGCTTGGCTGTCACACAAGGACCGCCAGAACGAACGCTCGTAATAAATACACCCTGGGCCTTGTCCTGCTTGAGTTCCAAGGCCAACATGGGTGAGACATCCCTCGCCACCATCCCCCAGTCTTTAAGCTCTTTTGGGTCAAGAAGAACCTTGGGACGCAACTGGGTCACGACCTCAGTATTCCTTGTTTCACCTTGCCTCAGGTACGTCACCTTCACGGCCTGCCCCACGGGTTTTTCAAGGAGTATGGCATGAAACAGAGGCAGGTCTTCATCGCATGAACAGTCCACTGGCTCGCCATCATACAATGTAATCAGATCGCCGGCCTTGAGCCCGGCGTCCTGGGCAGGTGAACCCGGCACAATGCCACCGATCAAGACGCCCTTGGGCTGATGCTGAAATCTGGCCTGATACGTGATACCAATCCAGCTTCTCGCCACAGTCCCTGTGTCAATCAACGAGCAGGCCACGGCCAAAGCCAGATTGCCCGGAATCGCACCACCCAGGCTGCCAATGCCCATTTCATTAATGCCAATAATCTCACCCTGCTCATTCGCAAGAGGCCCGCCGCTATTGCCGCCAAAAATCACAGCATCATGCCCGATCCATCGCACCAGACCACCCACATCTTCTCCATCTAGCAGCATTCCGCCAGAACGCCTGAACATGTCCGGCAGAATCATGGCAGCGTTGCTGACAATACCTCGCGTGACAGATTGTGACAAAGCGGCTGGACTGCCCATGGCAAAGACAATGTCCCCCACCTCAACGCCGTCTGAATCGCCAAATTTTGCGACTGGCCACGCTGGCGTGGCTACATCCGAGTTGGGTGTCAACTGCACAATAGCAATATCTGCCAGGGGATCAGTGCCAATGAGCCTGGCAGGCACCAGCGTGCCATCTGAAAGACGGCATGTGATGGCAATGGCTTTGCCAGCCACGTGATGGTTGGTAATAACATGCCCCTCTTTGGAAATGATGGCGCCGCTGCCAAAACTGCGACGCTTTGCAAGTCGTCCGTCAGACGGAACCACAGAAATCACATCCAAACGAACCAGGGCCGGATAGACCCGATCAATGGCTTGATTGAGGGAAGCAGATTCAGCCAGCACACAACTTGTCCAGGCCATGGCGATCACAAAAAAACAACGCGTTATTTGCGTCATGTCACTCTCCCAGTCTAGTTTGGGGATTAGGGTTTAGGGACTAGGGGATAGGCCAGTAGTCACAGTATGGATGACGATGGCGTTGGTGGTGCCTTCACCCCCCAAGGGCTGACCTGTGACCAGAACTATCTTGTCACCTGCTTCAGCCAGACCTTGGCTCTTGACCACATGATCCACGAGCTGAGTAAACTGTTCAATAGTCTCAGGCATGGCATGAAAATAGGGATTCACCCCATAATTCAGACACATCTGGCGACAGACCAGCTGACTCGAACTCATGGCCAAGATGGGCACGTCCACACGGGTTTTGCCCAAGAATTGAGCGGTACCACCCCCCTGGGACCATACCACCACCAGTTTGGCCTGGATGTCGTCGACAATCTGACCTGCACAACCTGCCATGATCGCGGTCTGCGTGAAGGCCTTGTCCGACGCGCCCTTGGGATGCACGTTGACCGTACGATCCAGATAGCCTTCAGTCACCAGGGCAATATTATTGATCATGTCAATGGTCCGGTCAGGATACAAACCAATGGCTGTCTCACCGGAGAGCAAGACAGCATCTGTAAAATCTATAATGGCATTGGCAATATCAGAAACTTCGGCGCGCGTGGCTGTGGGGCTGTCAATCATGCTCTGCAGCATGTGTGTGGCCACAATCACAGGCTTGCCCTGGTCTCGACAGAATTGTGTGATCTGTTTTTGCATCAGAGGCACAGAGGCTAGGTCCATTTCCACACCCAGGTCACCCCGTGCCACCAAGGCTGCGTCACTGGCCAGGATAATCTCTTTTTGGTTCTGAATGGCCTGAGGTGTTTCCAGCTTGGCCACAATTCGAATCTCAGAGTCGGCCTTATTCAAAAATTCCCGCAAGCTGTTGATGTCATCCACGGACCGAACAAAGCTCAAGGCCAGAAAGTCTATATTATGTGCCACAGCCCATTGAGCACACTGCCAGTCGTAGTCTGTGATGGACGGAGCACTCACCAAGGTGTCAGGCAGATTGATGCCTTTACGGCTCTTGAGCACACCACCCAGTATGACCTCGCACACTACCTTGTCTTCATCCTGTTGTATGACTTTGAGGGCCACTTTGCCGTCGTCAATAAACACGCGGTGTCCCACACGCACATCAGTGACAAAGTGCTCGTAGTTCGTTTCGAAATGGTGCACATTACCCTGTTCAAGCCCGGCTTCAATGGTGACAAACTCACCCGGCTTGACAGTCTGTGCGTCGGGTGTCATACGACCGGTACGAATCTTGGGGCCACACAAATCACCCATCAACGCCACAACACGCTCGGTCCGCTGTCGCGCCTTGTTCAGAGCGTCCAGATAAACCACATGCTGATCAAGCGATCCTTGAGAAAAGTTGATGCGAAAAATATCCACACCACGCTCAATCAAAGACAAGATAGCTGCCGCGTCAGAACAAGCAGGACCCAATGTAGCAACGATTTTTGTCTTTGCCATGTTTCATTCCTTTGAAAAACAGTTATTAGTTATTAGTTATTAGTTACTCGTTATTCGTTATTCGTTGTTCGTTGTTGGTTATTCGTTGTTGGTTATTGGAAAGGAGTCTTGAATTTCTTAACTCTTAACTTTTGGAGTCAGACTCTCGGTCTATTGCCAAGGAAACCTGTCTTAACCAGGCCACCTGTCAATGGCAAGGCATAGTTAACAAAGGCCTCTGTCACATGGTTGCCTTCGGCATTGATAAATTCATCCGGCATATCCTTGGTTTTTTCGGCCACATTGCACAGGTCAGTACGCTCGTACCTGACACCGTAATCAGCCCCTTCACCTGTACGAATCATGGCCACTGAACCACTCTCATACTGCATGGACAGTGCCACAGCCTGGCGACCACATTCACGTGCTTCGGTTACATCCACCTTGGATTGCAAACCTGCAAAGCTACGCTGCAGATACCCGAATGTATCAGCCCGAACACGATTAATCCCAAGCTTTTCCTTGACCTGACCTGACAAGAAATCGGCCAGTGCGCCCGTTCCCGACAGTTGGATATTTCCATGGGCATCCACTTCGGCATTTTCTGCCAGTTTTTTGGCCCAAGTAACGCCATCGGCATCAGCAATGCCTTCGCTGACCGCCACCACACAGCGACCCAAACGGCCGTATACAGCGTCGACATCAGCCACAAACTTCTCCATGGACACATCTCGCTCAGGCACATAAATCAAATGCGGACCATCATCCTCGCGTTGACGGCCCAAAGCGGCCGCAGCCGTGAGGAAACCCGCATGACGGCCCATGATCACGTCAATCTTGACTCCACTCAAAGCCCGATTGTCCAGATCGTCACCCATCAAGGCATTGGCCACAAACGTCGCCGCCGTACCGTACCCCGGACAGTGATCCGTCACGAGCAGGTCATTGTCAATGGTCTTGGGCACATGAAACGAACGTAGATCATAACCTACATCAGCAGCCATCTCATTGATGATGTGGGCCGTGTTGGCAGAATCATTGCCACCGATATAGAAGAAGTAACGTACATCGCGGTTCCTGAATACGTCGAAAATCTTCTCGCAGTAGGCCCTGTCCGGTTTATCACGGCTGGAACCCAGTGCAGAAGACGGGCTGCCAGCGACCAGTTCCAATTCTTCTTTGCTGATGGTCTTGAGGTCAACGAACTGCTCATTGATAATGCCATTGACAGCATGAACCGCACCGTAAAGGTTCTGGATTTCAGCATGTTGA
Source organism: uncultured Pirellulales bacterium (assembly GCA_964494325.1). Taxonomy (GTDB): domain Bacteria; phylum Planctomycetota; class Phycisphaerae; order Sedimentisphaerales; family Anaerobacaceae; genus JAIPFM01. The sequence goes on along the minus strand of CAZBTJ010000041.1, from coordinate 26,237 downwards.
CAGGCCTGCTCAATCACACCCACCAGTGACGCGTTGATAACACCTGTGGGACCCCCTGATTGACCGACCACTGCATTGGCTTTGGGTGCACTTGACATTTTTGTGTCGTCTCCAGAATTAAGATTTCGAAGATTTCTGAATTTCTAAGAGCCGATTATTATAGCCATCCAGCACGTCCAAACAAGCGAAAACCCAAATTCGGACAGTTTTCATGCGGGACCCAGCAACCGACCACGTACTTCCGAAGCCAGGGCTTTGTATTCACGAGCACCCCTCGATTGAGGATCGAAAGCCAGTACTGAGCAGCCATTTTCCGGGGCCTGAGACACGGCCACATTACAGTGGATTTCAGACTCAAATGCGAGGTCTTTGAAATCCTCATGGATGGATGCTCTGATGCGTTTTGTCATCATGGAGCGATCGTCTACCAACGTAAGTGCCAGACCGAGCAGATTGATCTCACAGGGATGGAAACGGTCCTTCACTATCTCCACCCGATCAACTGTTCGCTGAAGCCCCTGATAGGCATAGAAATGGGGTTGAACGGGCACAATAATGTCTGACGCACAAATCAGAGCACAGGTAGACAGCAAACCATAGCCGGGAGGTGAATCCACGATACAAAGGTCATAATCGTCTCGGAGTACCCTCAGATGCTCGGCAAGTATAATTTCCTTGCCCAACACACCTGTTAGCTCCATTTCAGCTCTGGCCAGTTTGCCATTAGATGGTAGGAGATGAAGATGAGTTAGTGTCGTCTCGCAGATTAAAGAAGTGGCATTAACATCGGGATGCACAAGCAGGTCATACACGGTCTGCGTCATCTCTTCGCCCCGGCAACCCAACCCGAGCGTGGCATGGGCTTGAGGGTCCAGATCTACCAACAACACTCGAGTCTTGCCCAAAGCTAGCGCATAGGCAAGATTCACAGCGGTTGTCGTCTTGGCACATCCACCCTTGGGATTTGTGATTGTAATCGTTCTCACAGGTTGCACCCCCTCGCGGGCATCTCCATTTGCCAAAGTTACAGTTCCAAACTGCAACTAATTTACCCTATCCTAAAGTAATCGTCCAGCACAGACTTCTCTCAATTCACACCCCGCACGCGAAAACCCTTTTTTTCAGGACAATATAAAGCCTTACCAGAAAAAAAACGCCCACCCAGTCCACAAAAAAAAGGCTCATCTAATACGATGAGCCTTTGAAAACTTCATAATGCCTAAACCAGTGCTTAGTCAATCAAATCTCGCCAGCGGAACTTGCGAGTCTTGCGTCGCTTTACCGGCTCAACCTTTGCTTCTGGCTGGAACAGAGGCTCTTCAATTTGAGGTTGTGCCTCTACTACTGGTTGTTGAACCTGCGACTGAGGCTGAACTCTCGTCGGTGTCGGTGCAGGCACATAGTTGTTGTGTGAAGGCTGGGGCACTGATGCCGGGGCATAACTCTGAACAGGTGGTGTATACTGTGGAATCTGCGGCTGATAGGGAGAAGGCTGCCATGCCAAGGGCTTGACTGGCAGGCTGTCGCAAATGCCTGCAACCAACTCATACACCTGTCGTTCCTCTTCGGACGTCAAGATCTGGCCCATGCCGCTGAATCCCTGAGATTCAGTCTGATACGGCTGAGCATTATACTGCATCATGGCATTCTCAAATTCACTGGTATACGCGTCTTCTTTTTTATTGAACCAGCTTCCACCGCTTTTCTTAGTTTCAGGAATCTTTCTGACTACAGAGTTTTGACCTATCCAGATAACACTGTTAGATTCCACATCAATCAGTTTGGCAGTCACGCTGATTTCATCACTGAAGTTCGGTACATTGACAATTAGCATCGTAGAATAGGACAAAGCACGACCCGCTTCAATGGCAAACACCTCAGGAGACATCCCTGCACCATCAAACTGAATTTGAACGAGTTGACGAGTCAGAAACTCACTAACCACAGGTGCATAGCCCTTTTGGAGTATTTGAGCCGTAAAAGCATTTTCAATCTGCTTTCTGATAACGTCAGATCGGACAGCACCAAACACGCTCACCATGCCCACCTGATCTACTTGGGACAAATCGTAGCCCACACGCAGATAGCTATTAGGCGGGGTTGTAGTATAGTAGTCTGCACAACCAACCAATCCCACAACCAAGGCCAAAAAGAGCAAGTATTTCAACATTTTCATAAGTACGTCTCCATGAATCAGGCATTAATCGCCTCAAACAAAATCTCAAGAGCCTTTAATCATTCGTAGACCTCTCGTTGGCACAACCAACTCCTCCTAGTTTACCTATTTTCACCTTTCCTAACAAGGACTATTCAATTAGCAAAGCCAACAGAATAAGGCATTAGGGGGAAATCGTTTAGAATTACACCCAAAAGATCCCAACAATCGCTCTTTGGCATACTCAAAGGCCTCTTTTCCCAGCCACCGATAAGATCTGTGCTCAAATTTCAGAAATCCGGAACTTTGCCCTATCGAAAGTTCACTCGCACATCTACCATACACAAAAAAAATGCCAGGAGTACCCAACATGAGCGACAGGCTTTCCTTGGCCTACGCACGACTAAAAAAAGCAGAAAAGTCTGAATTTTCAACATTTTTTTTGAATGAAGGCCTGTACAACACTGCATTTTTCAATTGTCTCGAAAGAGCAAGAACCTGGCGTAGATCGTCTGATCACACACCATCTGGTATATTATCGAGCCAATAACCGGGTTAGTTGAGGCGGGTATTCAAAGATCGCAGATTTCGGATGATAAACGCTGTTTTCCGGCAGAATTAACACAGTCACCCTCAAAATGGGCCCGATAAGAAAATGACGAAACTCCCAGTATTCAGGGAGATACACGCTCAACCAGATACCACATCGTCTTGAAACGGTCTTGCAGGATTAGTTCGCTGACTTGATCCCCAGTTTTAATGGGCACGGGCTGACTTTTTGCCCCAGACGCATCCAGAGCCCAGGCCCGCCAATGCCCTTTTGGCAAAACAACCACACCTTCAACCGATTCAATAAGCACAGGGGATTGCCCCCATTGGCGTGCCACGGTATCTCTGCTCTTGGAAAAAACCATCCCCGTATTCTCGCTACGACCGCATGCCACGACAAGTATTTGCCGCGTTTTGTCAAAAACACAGCCATCCAATGAGGTTATGGTCAGAACGATATGCTCCGGAGCTTCCATTTGCATGGCATTTTGCGTCGCCTTTTGAAATAAGGATGCATGCCCCACTGTGACTTGAGCAGCCTCACTCTCCACTGCAAACACGCCACCCTTGGCGTCCTCCACACCCCATGTCATCTCAGATTCAGGGGCCATCACAGGATGGATTGTACTTTTTCCGGATAACTTAGCTGATAATTGAACAGTCAGCAAATTGCTGCGGCCCATACTGATTTCACTGGCCAACGCCGAAAACAGATTTGAGCCAAACTGCCTGTGATGCAATGCCAGGCCCTTCAGCATGTCCTGCCCAGGCCTTGTTAAGGCCACATCTGATCTGTGTCCCAATGGGTTCACCGCTTTACGTCTAAAAATATCTGCCCCGCTTCGCATGAACCCCCATTTGCCAGGATTTGAGTCAATATCAAAAAAACTGCTCAAATGGGAACGTCCCCACTCCAATTGACTGTGAGAATAGGTATACAACCATATCCCATCCCAGTTTTGAGCTGCTGCAAATGCACTCAGCATGGGCACGCACGCAGCTTGAGAATCCAAGGGTGCCGGATGGTTGTACTCACTGACTGTAAAAGGCTTCCCTGCCAGACGCTGAGCCGCCAGCGCAAATAGGGTGGCCTCCTGCGGATAATCCACCATGGGTTTTTGTCTGACCAACCAATCCCCGGCATCCCACGGTTTTCGAGGAAAATGTGGATGTTGCCAATAGGCATGGGCATCCACAAAGTCCATATCACTCTGGCCGTATAAACCCAAAGGCCCAAAGACAATCGTCCCGGTGACCAGCGCCCCACAGCTCAGGTCCTGCTTGACAAACCCATACATCTGGTCGAAAAATCTCTTTTCAGTTTCAGCCAAAAACAGCCAGCGATCCAGTTCACGGGGTTCACTTTCATTGTCCGCATACAGCGCAACGGTCCCAACCCCCAAGGATTCCTCCGGCTCAAGTCCGATCTGCCCCCCTGTACGCATTTCCAGCCCGCGCAATTCAAAGCCCGTGTCTTCGTCTCCAAAGAAAATACTGATCCTTGCGTTGGTGTCACTGTCGTCTGCCACAAATCCCAACGTAAAGGACTGCCACTCAGACGTTAACGCCAGTGCCCGAGACAATCCCAGACCACGCCAGGGACCATGCGCCTGGCTCACCTGGCAATTTATACGCCTGGACTGATCACTGCGAGCCTCAAGTTTCACCGTATAATACTGTCCCTTTGTTAGGCTGAGATTTTCCTGTTTAAATTGAAGATGCCAACCTGTTTGATCGTGCCTGACAATCTCAACACGAATCCCCTGATCCGACTGGACAATGGCAGCACGGTTGCCCTCATGCTGCTCCAACTTCCAGTGCGCGGGCACAGCCTCACGCATCTCTGAAAAATCACCGTTCTGCAAAAACGTCTTCCCCAAAGGCGTCACGCCGTCTGACCAGGCTGAGGCCAGTTTTTTCTGAGTCCCATACTTTGCCTTCAACCAACCATTGTACTGGGCCTGTAATAAATTGCCGTAATAGGGCTTGAGTGAACGAAGTGTTTCGTCCCCGTCCCACATGAAGAAACTGTTTTCATTGGTAATTTCTACAAAGGCCACAGCCGAATCCTCGGCATAGCTCACACCCCGATAAGGATTCACGTGTGACAACAGATTCTTCGCATAGCCCTTCTGAGCCTCAATCAAGGCGGGCGTAAACAGATTGTATATCTTGTCATAGTTACGTTCGGTAGGAGGCACGGTGTCTAAAAACTGACTGTGCCCTCGCCCCACATGCAGATTGATATTCGCATAAATACCCACCTTCGCCAGCTGCTCAATAAAATAGTCCAACCGATCCAATGCCTCACGGGAGAACTCATCAGGATTTTTTGCATCCCAAATGCCGCTCGGCCACAGCGCAGTATCCATATGATGAAACCGCACAGAGTTCACCCCGACATGTGCCAATCGGGCCGCCACTTTCTTCGCATCTTCATGCAAAGGGAAGTTCGCACCAAACGACATATTGACACCCCAAATCCGAATCGCCTCATCACCCTTATAAAAGTGTCCATCACGCGTGACCACCGGCTGGGCATCAGGAAGAATCGGCTCATTGGCAGGCCACGCTATCAGCGAATCTGCATTCACATCAAAAGGAATCACAAAAGGCACCATGTCCGCCGCACACATACCACAGCACTCAATCCAACACATCGCACCCAGCATCAGCCTCAGTTTCATGCTTTACCCTTTCAATCAGGCATCTCTTGTATAAACGCCCTTCTTGTAACCAGAAATCACATAAAAGGCAATAACCACGATTTAGATCGCTGATTTTAGCTTGCATTGGCCCTGACAAAGGCCTTATGCTTTTACTTACCCAAAGTACCTTTGTTTTTAAAGATAACAGGATTCCAAAGATGATGCACCAGCTAAGTCGCCTTTCAATAATGAGCATGATTCTTCTAATGGTGCCCATAGAAGCCAATGCAGCCTCCAGTGACTGGCAAACAGGCCAAACCAAATACGAACTCAAGGACCTCACCACAGGTGCAGCGGTCTTTGCAGACGACCAACTCTATTGTCTCGACGAAAAAGGCACTGCTGCCCTGGTCAAGCCGCACAGCGACCATTTCGAAATCACAGGCCAGTTCCGCCTCACACAAGACAAGGTCAAAGACGCCTGGGCCCATCCTGTTGTCCACAAAGGGCGGCTTTACCTGCGCTACCATGACACCCTCTGGTGCTATGATGTGAGGCAGTAGCAGCCATCCCAAAAAAGATTTCCATGATACGCCGGAACTTTTTTAGGCGTCATGCGTTTACCTGGATAGAACATGATTTGAAATAGTTTCAAAGAAAATCAATAACGCATGATAGAAATCGCCACGCATACAATCCATGCCTGTCAACAGGGCAATACCGCTGCCTTCGCAGAGATTGTCCAGGTCTTTGAACGGCCGCTGTTTGCATTTGTGTACAGATTGCACTGTACGCCACCGGGACGGGATGTGGAAGATGTGGTACAGGAGATCTTTGTGAAGGCGTACCAGAACATCCATCTGTATAAGACTAAGGAGAATGGGTCTTTTGCAACCTGGCTATTTGCCCTGGGACGAAACCTCTGTATTTCCCTGATGCGGCGAAAGAAACTGGAAAATGAGGCGTTCTGCAGTCAGAACCCCAAATACGTCCAGTTTGACAGGACAGATCAGCCAAACCCGGCAGACGTCCTGGCTGATCAGGAAAACATGGCACAGATTGATCAAGCTGTTTCAGACTTACCAGAAACTCAGAAAACAGCCTTTGTCCTGCGACATTACCACGACATGGCCTATAAGGAGATTGCCACCATCCTCGAATGTAATGAAGGCACTGTCCGATCCCGTCTATCCAGAGCCAGACAAAACATTGCTTTGACCTTGAATATCACACCCAGCCAAACAGCCAGGAGGACCCGTCATGACTCGAAATGATACCTGCGAATCCATACATATCATCATAGACGATCTCACTCAGGATGAACTCGTCTGTATGCAAATCCCAAAACACATTTCAGATCACGTACGGTCCTGTGTCTTCTGCAAATCTTATCTGGACCAACAGATTGCCCTGGCCACCCAGGTTGAACAGTGGACTGTGCCCGAGCCCAAGAAGCCCATTTGCGCAGGCGTGATGACACAAATCACTCAAATGGAGCATGACAAGTCTGTCGACGCAGGCCTAACATGGGCCAAGTGTGTCCGACTATTTAAAACTCGTGTTCAGGTACCTGCCGCTGCAGCCGCCATGCTCCTAATGCTTCTTGCTGTATCTGTCGTGTTTAATATCTCAAGCCTGCGAAGGCCCGACGTTCTGGTCCAACAGATATCTGATTCTTTGTCGAACCCACAGAAAGAGAACACACAAATGGTTCAACATACCGCTGTAAAACCTCGGATCTTGCCTGCAACCCATGAACTCAGTGCTGTTCATCCCTGGCTCAGTCAAACTCAATTGCCTGCCGGTACCATGGTGATCATTCTTGGGGCCCCTCCATTGCCATGGACTGAATCATTGCCAAAACCAGTACACAATCAGAGTCACTCTCTATAAGGAGACCACACATGACAACTCACACACGTTTTACAATGATACTTATATGCTGCCTGTTTTTGTCCTTGAGATCTCAGGCCATGGCGGACACCCAAGCGCAAGTCAACACCTTTATTGAAGCCTGGCAACAGGTGATCTGGGCGCAGGACACTGACGCTGCACTTGATCTGATTCACCCTGATGTGCCCAAAGCCGAGGTTGACCTGTACAAAACGCTTTTAACAAAGCGTTTTTCTGAATATGCTTCAGCTCATCCAACCATGACTGTACGCCATTGTACTGAAAGCCAGGACAAAATCCTGGTTCAGGCCACCATCACATTGAGCCCCCCAAATCAGCCCGCTTCAGAGAAGCACATACTGTATGGACTCAAAGCCCAGGGCAATCGTCTTTTGATATGGACCACACTTGAAGAGGCTGCCCTGGACCAGTTCAACGCGCAAACACGTCTCCTAACCAGCAAAAAGGGACAGTTCACATTGTCAGTACCACAGAACTGGTATGCTGCCAAACCCGTGGGCCCCCTGGTAGCGATCTCCGCAGGCTCAGCCATATTGATCGGCCCTGACCTGGACTCAACATTGGTCATTGGTGTGGTGCAGTTGCCCATGAAAATTGCAGACACCGACCAGGAAGTCACCAGGATCGCAGCCCAGTCCGATGTGGCTGCCACAAAACGTTTGACTCAGGCACATCAAGTCGTGTCGCAAGGCCCAGTGGTCCTTGATGGCAAAGACGCCTACATGATACAGACTCAATTCAAGGTCAAAGCCTCTGACACAAAAATCTATCGACGCACAAGATACTACATCCACAATGAGCCCATGATCTACTTCTTCCTGTGTGACACATTTGATCTCGACAACACAGAAACAATGACCCAGGATTTTGACACCATCATGCACAGCTTCAAGGTCTTGCCACGAGAACCCGGCATCAGCCTCCAGGAAACCATGGCCGCCCAGCAGGGTGAAGGCTCAGTCACCGGTCAGGTGTATACCTCCAAATCATTCAACTGCTTCATGGCCGCACCCGACGGCTGGACCGTTCGCACCAGCCCCAATCCAAGCCACCTTGTGGAAATGCAATACAACGAAGGCAAATCCATTGCCAGACTCATCAGCCGAAAAGACCTGCCTGACACCTTGTCTCTAGAGAACCTTGTGACACAACACGCCCAAGGCCTGGAAAAAGCCACCAAGAATTACCAGTGTCTCTCATCCAAGAGCATTGTTTTTAATGAACAGGATGCCATTGAGGAAATCAGCACATACACACTCGAAAGTTTTGCCACATTCCAGGAAAAATCCGTCTATCTGGTGCATAACAACACGTATTACATCATCCTGTGCCAATGCATTGAACCGGATGACTACGCAACACTCGAAGCCGACTTTGATCAAATCATTCAGAGCTTTGGATTTATACAGTAGGCTGAAGGTTATAGGCTGAAGGCTGAAGGGAGACCGACTTAAAACTTAACACTTAACACCGAAAACTAAAAACTGTTTCTCAAAACCTAAAACTTCCCGAAGGGACCTTACAATGACACGTTTAATACAACCATTGATGGCTTTGGGCATGCTGTTCAGTATCGGCCTCACAACGTCAGGCGATACACTGTATCTTGACGATGGATCAGTGTTGACCGGTTTGGTGATTCAAGACACGGCCCATGATTGTGTGATCGCCAATGCACGGTATGGAGATCTGCTGGTGGAAAAGTCCCACATCCTCTACCAGGAGATCAACACGCTCGTGGACACACTGGAGACCTTTACAATCACACGTGATGCCGCCACCGTAATCTCACGCATACAACGCACGGTGCCAGATCTTACTGCGGACACGACCCGCTTCAAACTCCTTGTCCCTGGCGAGGTCAAGGCCATCTGTGACAGCGATGGTTTAGAAATCCCGTTTATCAATCGGCTCATCGGCAACAACAGCCTGGTCGCCCTGAACACCGTGGATCTGGCTCCGGACACCCTATCACTGCTTGCCACCTCATTACAAGACGGTATGATTCAGCCCACCGCCTCAGGCCATCTGGCGTTCAAGACTCAGTACATCCCGGATCAGGCCAAGACCATTCGCGTTGTACTCAAGTACCCCAAAACCTTCAAACTCCAATCCATCACACCAGAACCCCAACTCCAGTTAGACGGCCTGATCATCTGGGAGCAAACACTAAAACGACAGCAAAAGTTTGCCCCCACCCTTGTCTTTACACCCTAGTTTGTGCCTCTCGCATAGGTGGGGAGAACGCAAGGAAAAACAAGGTTGAAGGTTGAAGGGTGAAGGGTGAAATACTGCTTAACCACGAATCGACACTGTCATCTCGAGGCACCGAGAGATCTATTAAACCAAGCCACGAAGTGACTCCACAAACTAACAACCAGAAACCAGCAACCAAAAACTACTCTTAACCACGAATCACACTAATCTTCACGAATAAAAACACAGTCAAAAAACCAGTCGTCATTGCGAACGCAGTGCGGCAATCTTCCATTGTTTATCTTTAATGGAGAGTGCCAACTATAAACACTTTACCACAGAAGACGCAGAAGGACACAGAAATGTCAGTGACGTTGTCACTGACTGAGTTGTTGATAACCGCCAATTTCATGAATTATGCGAATTAACCAACCCCACCAGCCAAACAACGTGACAATGTGACCTGTCATCCCGAAGACGTGAGTGATCTATTTAACAAGCCCACGCAGTGGCTCAAAACAGCTGAGAGCTGAGAGCTTGGTTTTCACAGGAAGACCCCGAAGGCTGGTGCGAATGCGGTGTGTCTGGCTTGTGCGTGGGACGCAGTCATGCATCCTCCGGCTGCTCCCCAAGGGGTCGTTCAGCGTCGGCCCCTGCTTAAGTAAACACGTTTACTACACAGAGCCCTCCTTGGACTTAAATGACTGCTTGGAATCGTAATCGAATATGCCCTTTCAGTTTGTGTGTTAATCAGAAGGAAGATACTTAAATCAGCTGTCAGCATTCAGCCATCAGCTCTCAGCTTAAAAACAATTGGGCAAATGCCCCTTAAAATACTTCTATACATCCCACTTCAAATTCCAGCGTAGCGCCGGGCTCTGCCCATAAAACCAGTAGTCATTGCGAGGAGGCATGACGCGGCAATCTTCCATTGTTAATGACTCGTTCGCCCTTGCAAAGCTCCGCACAATATATCGATCAACTGCAATAATTAAACCCCGACCCCTATTTTCCCGACCCCTATTTTCCCCGGCTGCTCCCCAAGGGGTCGTCCAACGTCGGTCCCTGCTTAAGTAAACACGTTTACTACACAGAGCCCTCCTTGGACTTAAATGACTGCTTGGAATCGTAATCGAATATGCCTACCACAACACCTGTTTTCCGTTCTCAACAGTAAAAGGCCGCTCATTGTCGCGACCATTAAGGTCACGTAGGCGGTACAGACGGTCTGGCGGCAGGTTATCATAGACAAGCGTTGTGTGCGTGCTGGTCTTTTTGCCAAGGCTCACCCATTGCTTATCAAAATAGAAGAGCTCATACTCTTTGTCCGGTTCTACTTGGAGCGTTTTCTCGGGCTTACCGGTATCAGGATTGATCTGCACATCTTTGGTCTGAATAATCGTAACGGGGATCGTGGGGCCATGCTCCTCGACTTTCTTGTTCAGCACCCGGACTTCCCCACCCTTTTCAACAATGACCACCGGCGCGGCAGAAATGAGTCTAAGATCCTTCTCTTCGTCAGGAACGCAAAAGACCGGTCGATACATAATATCGCGGCCCACGGTTGGAAATGTGACCTGTTTTGTGGCATTGTCAATACGACCGGATACTATTGGCACCCAGCTTCCGGTATTGAATACACTCAGATAGGCCCATGAACATTTATCGGGTATTGCCTCGGTGATTAGAATGGTGACTGTGGTGGTATTTTCTAGGTACTCGGCAGTGACATCAAGATAGGTGGCTCCTTTCAAGAAGTGAGGCAAGACTTCACCCTTCTTCTTGTTGAAGTACGGCAGGTCTTGCTGTTCTGCAAACATCTTCCGATAAATTTTAGCTACAATGCCGAATCGACGCTTATTCAGCGGTCTGCCGTGTCCGTCCAGGATCATTTCCCAGGCGTGGTTGTTGTCTCCCTTTGGCCAGGCAGGCGTGAAGTCGCTGGTTGTGGGCAGACCATTGGCCCGGTTAACAAAGATAAGCATATTAGACAGGTCTTCACAGCGGCCAACCCTGCTCTCAAGCATCTCTTCAAATCCTTGGTCCGTGGGGTGCAGATAAACCTTTGTCTGAAATTTCACCCATCTGTTCTGAGTTTGGGAAAAGGCTTTGCGCAGGGCAGTTTTGTCCGTTAAATCCTGTACGTCTGCCAACTGAGGTTTTGCCCCGTCAATACACTTCTCCCGCCATCGACCGATCGGTTCATTACTACCGCGGTAGGGCAGGATGAAGTTACAGAAGGTATCGAAGGTCACGTCGCGTGCCCAAGGCCGCGACTGCCATACTAAAAACGCCAGATCAATATCACTGATCAGGTATTCTGACTTGATTGTCTCTGAATCCCACACTTTCTCAACTTTTTGTTTAAGCTTAGGATATTTCGCTTCCACTGCATCCCATGCCGCCTGAGCCTTATCGAAATTCTCATACTCAAGCGAATTATACGGAACCGTATTACCGTTGCTGTCCACATTGTAGACGCGGCTATAATAATGAGTACCCATATTGGCCATTAAAAACTCGGCCGCCTTGCATTTTAGATAATCGCCCTGATCCGCATAATGTGTGAGGACCTTTGTCAGCTCTGACTTATTTTCTTTGGCCTGCTTGAGTACCGCATTAATCCTGTCAGAGAAATCCGCGCTCAGTGTTTCAGAGCCAGGATGCTTTTCCAGAAGCTCCTCGGGAACAAGACATGACCGATAGGTGGTGAAATCACTACAGCCTGCAAGAGAAAGGATAAGGCCTGAGATCAAAAGACCACAACATAATTTACCCCTGAGTACTGAGAAGATGTTCATTGAAGCACTCCCTTTCGACAGTTTACAATTACTTGCAATTTTGCCATTCCATTGGTTTCTATAACTATTTTCATCGGTTCGTTCTCAACCATTTCTGCCTTCCCCACAAGTTACGATGAGATACAAAACCATACTATTGGACAAACGGTTGATTACGGAATTTCAAAAAGCTATTGCTGAAAATAACAGTGTATTACGTAGCCGGCTACCTATCTGGAAAATGGGAGCTGGCTACCTATCACACTCTAAAACGCTAATTCACGTCAATAATGATATATAAGTGTTTTTTAGTCAAGATGTTAATAAAAATGAAATGCCGATTGGGCAAGAGGCCCGTAGTGTGAAGGGCAAGGTTTGAGGTGTGAAAAGGCTCACGCCATTGCCACTGGCTTTCTTACTTCTTACTTCAGACTTCGAACTTCCGGCCTCCGGCTGTGGGCAAGCAGGACTGGACGAAGAAGCTTGCTTCGAGAGTCCTGGCCAGGCGCAGCACACGTTAGGTCCTGCAAGAACCGCCCTGCCGACAGGCAGGTTAAGCGTGGGACGAACGTTCGCATGGACAGGATAGTTCGACTCCAGCGACAGCCTCTGTGTTTTTCTGTGGTTTCTGTAGTTAATCCCAATTCCAAGTTCGCTGGCACAGTGAATATCTGTGTGAATCCGTTTTTATCTGGGGCGATAAAACAGGAGTTGGTTGTTGGTTTGTGGAGCCACTACGTGGGCTGATTTAATAGATCTCTCGGTGCCTCGAGATGACAGGGTCGATTCGTGGGCAAAAGTAATCCAGGAATGAGGGATGAAATCTGAAACCTGAAAAAAAGGCTCACGCCATGGCCACTGGCTTTCTCACTTCACCCTTCACACCTCAGCGCAGCGTCCCCAAGCCCCTTCCACCCAAATAACCTCAGCATACAGTACAAGCAGCGCACCAAGCACAACTCAACAAACCCAAAGACATGTCACTTCATCGCGAACGCCTTCAGACCTTCCTGTCAAATTCTCACTATTCGAAGACACTGTGACTCCGGTGAACAATGTGGGACGTTAGTATCCAGCGGCAGCAATTCGCATAATTCGTTAAATTAGCGGTTAAAACAGTTTTTCGTTTTTCGTTATTCGTGGTTCGTTTCAAATCCTATACTACTAACTGCCAGCAACTGAAATATTCTTCCAGATAATTGCTGGACGGTCCTTCAACTTCTTTATTCTCAATATGTTACATCGCAAAGCGATTCCGCACTTCAGCCTTCAACCTTCAGCCTTTCTACTTTGGTTCTGGCCAGAGGCCGGGCTGTGAAATCTGTGGCAAGAAAACTGGTCCCGCCCTATTCCACCAGTACGGGTATGTTGGCGGTGGCGACGTTGTTGTGGCCATCATAGGCATAAACAAATATGCGATAACCGCCGGGTTTGTTCGGGGCCTTGATTCTGGCTGTGTCTCCTCGTTGGCTCATGATCAAGCCTTTGACAGGCTCTGGCTCTGATTCGCGGTCACCGCCTGTTTTGAGGTCTGTGCTTTCTGGCACGACCTGCCACACAAAGGTGATCAAGTCCCTGTCAGGGTCGGTCACCTTGGCAGTGGCAATCAATGGTTGACCTGCGCGTATCTTCACACTGCTGTAGGCATCTTTGCCGTTAACATGGAGAGTGTCAATGTGAGGAGCCCTGTTGGCCGGCCAGGACCCTGACCATACATAATGCATGGTGTCAATCACTTCTGTTTCTTCACCTGTTTTTAAGAACAGGCTGAACCAGGTGGGTGTGCGTTCCTGTTTTTGAGCCCAGTAGAAGACGTAGGACCCCAGACATTTTTTCGTGTCCCGGCCCATTGATTTTTTGTATCGATCCCCATAAACCTTGGCCTTGGCACTGGACGTCTCTTCAATGGGCTGCCCCCAGGTTGTCTTCGGGGACTCCCACCACCCTGTGGGTCCCCATTCAGTGATGATGTAGGCGCCTGGCCAGCCACTGTCGCGAATCATTTCCGGGGCGCGGCCCAGGGAACCATAGAGATTACAGGCAAGCAGATCAATGTCCGGACATTTTTGTTTGATCTCACTGATCTCTCGTTTTCCCATACCGGCCACCACTGTGGTGGTGAGGTGACTGCTGTCAAGCTGATGGCACATGCGGGCAACCTCCTGTATGGCGTCCCAGACCTTCATGTTACTGTATTGGTGATTCACCTCATTGCCGATCCCATAGAGCAACAGAGCCGGGTGGTCTCTGACCTGGACCACAATGTCCCGGAACTTGTTGAATTGTTTCTCTACAGCAGCTTTGTTATTATAATTAAATCCATGCCTTTCGTGCTGCACCCAGAAGCCAAGCATTACAGTCAATCCCTGGGCTTGGGCTTTGTCGAGAATCTTCAGGGCATTCCCGGCTGACCAGGTACGTACTGAGTTGCCGCCATAGGCAGCAAGCCGGTCGAGGTGCCAGTCACCGCCCGCCCCCTTGATATAAAATGGCTCACCGCCTCGCAACAGCACAAACTGATCTCCGCGTTTCTTGATCTCTACCTTGACCGCAGCGGCCTGCACAGACGCGGTACAAAGGCCAATCAGTACGATACTCATGATGGGTATTCTCACGGTACTCTCCTTATCCTGGTAGTGAATCCAGTGCCGTTTCAAAAGTTTGCACGGGTGCCTCAACACAACGGAAAGTGTCATCTTATCTAACGGTTCCAAGGAAAGCAATCGCGAAACAACGTCCCCCCAAGCCCAGCCGAGCAGTTATTCACCCCAAAAAACCCCGTCATTTTTTCAAATTCAACATGGATAACTCAGAAAAAATCACAGATGATATTGATATTATGAACAAAACGGTATAATACACGGTATCCATACTATTTTCATAGGATATGAAAAGTGCAGGGTATTTGCATGAAAGGGTTAAACAGGACATATTTGCCGATCACATACGATATCACAGGAAAAACGATTCTGATCCTGGGTGGCCATTCTTCGGCCCATAAAAAGATTCAGATCCTTTCCAGGTACACGGATCGTTTTTTTGTGGTGGCTCAAGATGTATGTGTGGGGATCAAAAAGGCGATGATTCCCTATGCAGAAAAGTCGATTGAACCATCGGACCTGGTGGGATTCCACATCCTGTATTCCTGCACCAACAACCGTGATTTGAACCATAAAATTGTGCAGTGGGGACATGACCAAGGCATGCTAGTCAATATCCATGATGATCCTGAGTTGTGCGATTTTGTCTCCCCGGCCATTTACAAAAATAAAAATATTACTGTGTCAGTCTCAACCAATGGAGAAGACTCCCTGCAGGCGATCTCCATCAGAAACAAACTGAAGCAGTTTTTAGAAACAGAAGAAGAAATTCCATAACCGACCCATGCCTGGTACGGCGAACAGGATGGCATCCGCCTGGCTTGTGGCCAGGCAGGCCTCGACAAGATCAGCGGCATGGAAATCGATTATGTCGACACACTTAACGAAGCCGGCTTTAAATTCAATAATCCCAAAGCTTCACACGGCTGCGGCTGTGGCAAGAGTTTTCGGTAGCGTAGGCAGCTAGTGCTGTGTCAATAATTAAGTTTAGGATGCTGCTCGCAGTCAACGGGCATCTACTGCGTCAGAAATTCTCGACCTGCGACAGCAGGCCTGCGGTTTCTTCCTTGTATCTACCCATTGAGTGCGTCGCATCAAGCCTAAATTTCTTGTGTGACAAAGCACTAGTTCCAATACTTGGCAATAATCGCCTGAACCTTGGGATTCTGTTTGTCTGTGTCACCACATAGTTTGCGTTGACGCAGGATCTCTTGCTTCATCTCTTTGATGATGCCTTGGTACTGAGGATCGTTGTAGGCATTGCGCAACTCATGCGGATCTTTCTTTAGATCAAAGAAATCCCAGAAGATGGTGTCTACGTCTGTTTCCGCCAGACCATTGCCGTAGAAGAAAGCCAATTTGTAACGATCACCCCGAATACCAAAGTGTCCGGGCCGGTCCTTGGAGTGTTCCCAATACCGGTAATAGCCATAGTGGCGCCAGGTGTCCGGCGTGTTGCCTTTCAGGTTTTCACGAAAACTAAACCCCTGCATGCAGTCAGGTCGTTGTAGCCCGGCATAATCTGCGAATAGGGCAGAAAAATCTACATTTTCGACCAGGTCACGATTCCGCGTGCCTGCGGGGATCTCCTTGGCATAGCGAACAACAAAGGGCATGTGAGCGGACTCTTCATAAATCATACGCTTGTCAAACCAGCCATGCTCTCCCAGGAAATATCCCTGATCAGCCGTATAGATGACAATCGTGTTTTCGGCCAAACCTGCGCGATCAAGATAATCAAGAAGCTTGCCAATGTTGTCGTCAATCGCAGCGCCACACCGCATAAAATCTTTTATGAACTTTTGATAGGTTTTTTCTCGGGCGGCATTATTGTCCAGCCCATCCACAGAGAACGGCAGACCCGGGTATCGACTGTGCCCACGCCAGTACTTTTTGGCATTTTCTGTGGCGGACAGATACCTTTTTTTCAGGTTGTCCATGGATTGTCCCCTGAAGGATCTTCCTGTGGTCTGTGCACCCTGGTCATAGAAAGAGTCAGGTACAGGGATTTTCATGTCCTTGTATAGATCCTTAAATCGCTCAGGATAATCAAAAGGTTCATGGGTGGCTTTGAAGTGACACATGGCCAAAAATGGTTTTGTCTTATCTCGTTTATCTATCCAGTCAATGGTCATACCTGCAATCACATCAGTACTGAATCCCTTGTAGGACTTGCCGCCTTTGCCGCCATCCTGCCAGTTATCTCTGGTTTTCAAAACCGGATCCCAATACGACCCCTGCCCCGGTAACACGCAGTAATAATCAAAGCCGGACGGCTCTCGTTTTAAATGCCACTTTCCGATGATTGAGGTTTGATATCCCCCACGTTGCATCACCTTGGCAATGTTTTCCTTGGCTGGATCAAGCTTATCAGATAATGTTCGCACACCCGAAAAATGGCTGTATTGCCCGGTGAGAATGCTGGCTCGGCTCGGCACACATATGGAATTGGACACCAGGCAATTGTCCAACACACACCCCTCCTGAGCAAGACGACTGATATTGGGGGCATGGACATAGTCTTCTAATATCCCCCCATAGATGCCCCACGCCTGGGACGTATGATCATCAGACATAATAAAAAGGATATTGGGCTGTTGCAGACTCTTTCCATAGTTCACATTGGAACCTAGGGTTGCCAATACGAACAAAGATAACACGCCTGCAAATTTTGTTTTTCTTAACATGGTTCTTTCCTCAAAGGAATATTGCCTCGGTGCATTGACACCCTGAAACCTCCAAGATGAAGGCTTGAGCTATTTTAAACCAAAATGCGCCCTTTGCAACAGGCTTTTCACCAGTACTCGAGGAAGTGAAGGTGATCTCATAGGCAGGTACCGATTGATCAAACCAGGCCAAAAAGACTGCCGCAGAACGACCTCCCTCGGGGAGGGACACACGAAGTGTGCAGTGACGGCGCCCCACGCAAAAGCCAACCACTCGAAAGTTGCTGGCTGTTTTTCACCTTTCACACCTCTAACTTCTAACCTCACACTTTCCGAGCGAAGCGAAGGTTGCCTCCATGTTACAACAAAACAATTTGTTGTTTTTCGTGATTGTTTTTTACAGAGATCACCGTAACATTAACGACAACAACAGCTTATGAACGGATCTTATTCGGCCAACAATTCACCGCAAGAGAGACGATTTCTCTACTACAAACTTCTCTTTGAAACTACGAAAGGCGCTAGATGACGCGAAAAGGCTCTCGCTTCAGCTCTGTTCTTTCGCGTGTTTTCGCGTGTTTCGTAGTTCAAAAACCAATTGGTTGCGGCCAAAGGCCGCGTCATGTAATTCGCCGTTAAATGCAGTTTTAGCTTTCAGCCTTCAGCCTTCAGCGATCAGCTGTCAGCTCTTTTTGGACCACTGCGTGGACTGGTTAAATAGACCCCTCAGTTCTTCGGCGTGACAGGGTCGGCGCGTGGGTTTGTTCAGATAGCGACAGCATCTCTGTGAGCTCCGTGGCTCCGTGTGAGATTTTTGTTCGCTTTTTATATCCGTGTTACAACCGACCCACTTGTCTTTGTTTAAGCTGAGTGCTGATGGCTGAAAGCTGACAGCTGACAGCTCTTTTAAGATCCTTTGAAAAAGTTAACATGACTCCATTCTTCTTAACAGGCTAATTGGCGTCAGTCTTCGTGATCTTGCCAGAGGATCCTTCATCAATCAATTCAATACCGCAGATCAGAGGCTGGGTCGTTTGCTCCGATGTTCCGAGAAAGGCGACTTGAAGCGTGTCCTTGATAGGAATATGTCTGAATTCCTTCATAAGACACCCCCTGCGACCACTGGTCTCGGCTGCGATGTCAAATCCTTTGAGCACGTCTTTGCCCTGGAGCGTTACATCAAAAACTCGCTGCCCCTTGACTGTGTCGTTTACCTCGGCAAAGTACAGCCTGACTGTAAAGGGTCTGGGACTGTCAAAACTGCCCTTAGAACCGGGCAGCATTTCTTTCAACGCCCTGTTTTTCGCATTTTTTGCAAAGGCCTGGACCTCCCCCTTGCTATTGAGGTCGGGATTTTTCGGCTGAACAAAGGGCCTGATCGTGATCATCTTGACACCTTCCAACCCCGAAGCCCCGACCCAGCTCAGTGCGTCCTGGTTTTTCGTATTACCATTTTCCAAGCGAGAAGCATGAAAACGGAACAACTTGGGCTGCTCAGTTTCCACCTGAATGGGAAGATCCGGTGAAGGACCACCCACACTGGGGTATTCCAGCCATAATGTCCCGCTGGGACCTCTCCGGTTGCCGGCTGCGCCAAAATTGATACCCACCTGCTTGACTGGCTGCGGGGCTTTCGGGGCCGGCAGATAATCAAAACTCCAGGATTCCACAGCCGGATACCAGGGATCATTGGCAGGAAAATGCACCAGCGCCAGGGAGGTCTGGTTCTGGTAGGAACAGGTACAGGTGCGTGTATAATCCGGGGCGTTGAGCACGCCATCAGCTGCCACCAGATTGGACGTACAGCCTGACTTGAATCCACCGATGGAGGTCGTGCCCTGACTACAGGACAAATCAACATACGCCGCTGAGGCAGAGCGAAACGTCAAAAGATGTTCACTGGCAATGGCCGTGTTACAGCCCTTGAACCGCACCCACTCCAAGGGAATCGATTCGCCAGTAAGCGGATGCTCTGCAAGGACAGGTTGACCGGTCAGCAGGCTATAGCTTTTGGCGGGACGGGCTTTCTGATTGCTGCCACCGGTCTGCGTCAATATACGGTCGTGATACAGAATGGGCGGACCATCATACTTTTCATTAGAGTGCCACAAGGACT
The DNA here is from genome assembly GCA_964494325.1 of uncultured Pirellulales bacterium. Lineage (GTDB taxonomy): Bacteria > Planctomycetota > Phycisphaerae > Sedimentisphaerales > Anaerobacaceae > JAIPFM01. The sequence goes on along the minus strand of CAZBTJ010000041.1, from coordinate 6,613 downwards.
TGCCAGTGGCTCCTTGATAGGTTGCCATGCCTTTGTTGATCTCATCAGGGGCTCTGTCGCCAGCGCGGGCACCGGCTTGCAGCAACACGTCAAATTCCTCGGAATAACCCAGCCATGTGCCAAATATGTTCTCCTGCTCAGTCCAGAGTTCCTTTCCAGTACGGGCGTCAATCGCGAGTATACAAGGGGTACTTTCAAAGTTCATGCCACGCCGTTTCAGAAAACTCATCTTGGCCGGCGAAAGCCCATCAATACAAAAGATTTTATCATTGCCAGCAATAAGCGTATTGTGCCTGAAATTGTGCGTGGCCTGACGTTCCCACAGCACCTTACCGGTATACCGATCCAACACGGTGATGGTGCGGCTGCCCGTGGCAAAACGATTGTTGAATTGCAGTTTCCATTGTTTGCCCTCTTTGGCCACATGGAACGGCGATATGCCAGCGATCAACAGATCTTTGTACACGCTGATGTATCCCCAGTTCGGTACGCCAATATCAGGTTTCTCTTTGAGTGTCCATTCGTGCAATGTATCACCTGTGGCCGGATCTATGACCAGACACTTTGGACCCGTAATAAGATAAAGGCGATCATGGGCCACCACATAGTTGGAGCCCCAGGCATTGGCACCGGGGATGTGCAACTGATTATAGCTGCGATCATAGATGTCCAGCTTAAAAGACTCGTCATAATACATGCCAAAGGTATCCAGCTCCGGCAGATCCTTCCGCCAGATGACCCGGCCAGTATAGACGTCCCGGGCACTAAGCATCTTGATGCCCTCAAGAAACAGTCGCCCGCCAATGACCTGCTGCGGAGGCCCATGGCCATGACGCGGCAGAACATCCACGTGAGACGAGCCACCGAACCAAAGCAACCCTAAGGGGGCCTTGACCAACTTATCCTTTGAGAAAATCGAATTTGATGCATCCGCATAGTGATGGGTCCAGGGCGCTGAATCGACCAAGGGCCCCACACGCTGCAACAGGGTCAGATCCCCCTGACTACTGATCTTGGACTGCGGCAGTTTCTCTGCCTGGACCCACTGCTGAAAACTGTCTCGCTGGGTGTCTTCCAGGGCCAAACAGGCTGCCCCACCATAAGGCCGCAGCACATGAAAGAGACGTGTAATAAAATCTTTGGCACTGGCTTTGGTATAGCCAGCTCCCTTGAGATCTTCTGAGGTCACAAGACTGGCCAGATAAGGCGAAATCGGCGTATCTAAAATGGTACCCTGCAAGATTGTCACACGGTCCCCATACAAACCAACCTGATCAAACCGGCGGCGCAAGCGGTTTACATGGGCAGCATCGTTGTCCAAACCGATCACGTGTAAATCTGACTGTCGAACAATTTCCTCAAGCAACTGCCCTGTGCCCACACCCAGCACCAGAGCATACCCCTCTCTGGCGTCAGACTCATTGAGGATTTGCCGGGCCTGCTTTATCCAACGATGATGATTTTTCTTTTCAACAGGCGATGGTCTAGAAAAGACTCGGGCCGACGCTGTTTCACCAAAACAGTAAATACTGCCCTGAACGGTCACAACAAAAAGCTTGTTGTCCGCTGCCAACATGGTCCAGGGCTCCCCTTCAATCTGCATGGACCAAGAAACATCTGCCTTTGGAGATTTGGCCCCACGCTTGCCCACTTCAGCTTTTTCACTGGGGATATCAATAGCTGCAATCAACCCATTCTTCCCTCCGGCATATAATCGGGAACCAGCCTTTATGAAGATCTTTTTCAACAGAGGATCGCCCTGTCGCTTCCACAGTGTTTTGAATTCAGCCAGTTTCTTTGTTTTGCCTTTACGATCACGGACTTCTCGCCAAGTCAATGTCAGTGACTCGGCCCGGATCAGGCCTGTCTCGTTTGTGCTATACATGGCATGACCGTCAAGAACCGTGGCCGTGGACGGCCAGACATACCCGCCATCAGAGACCTGACACAAACGATCATCGTTGAGGAACCACCCGTTGCTGACATAGACTTCATAGCCTCCCCTTTTCGTATCCGCATTGAAGTAAAGACACTCACCCGTATGCCGATCATACACAGCCGGTACGGAACGGCCGCTGGCCACCAGCAGCTTGTCCTCGGAAATGGACATGTATCCCTGTGGGGCGACCCCGGCAAAGGCGGGACTGGTATGCGGCTGTAAAATGAAATCGCTGGCACTACCGCTATTGGTCCAGATCACCTTTCCGCTTGCGGCATCAAGGGCGTGGATAAAGGTACCCATAAATGGCCAGATGCTGGCGGCAAAATAAATTGTCCCCTCGTGGACCACCGGCGCACCACGTGCCGGCCACATTGAGATCAGTCGTTCATTCCCCAACACTTTATACTCCGAAGGCCCGCCGCGAAATTGCCACAACAGGGTGCCGTCTTTCGCATCCAGGCAGTAGAGATACCCATCATCCGACACAATAAAGAGCCTTTCGTCCCAACCCACCGGCGCAAATCGAACGGGTCCACCTGTATAGAACCGCCAGATCTCTTGACCGGTTTCAGTGTCAAAGGCAGTCACGTTATCACGGACCATGGAGGGTACAAAAATCAACTTGCCCAAAACTACGGGTTCATAGCTCAGATCAAACTGTAGTTTGTGCTGGCTGATTGGCCATGCCGCACGTGGACGAGGCATCTGCCTGACCCACTGCAACTGTAAATCCTGGGATAACTCTTCCGAGGAACTGGCTCCATGGCCCACATCATTCCGCCATTGCGGCCAGTCCTCGGCACTGGCAGAAAAAACCAAATGCAAGGTAAACACACACACAAACAAACGGGTTCTTATTAAGGGAAAGAATCGGTAGGTCATTTAGTTCTCATAGTATAGGGTGACGGGTTTACTGATTGACTCCAAAGTTGTCTATTTCATCCTAAAATCATAACATATCTGGTAATCCTTTTCCAATGCCCTTTATACACAGACTACCGGTTTCTTCACATAAACCTCTCTATTATAAACACTTACATATACTTCTAATTCCTATTAAGGATGTTGTTTATGAAACATCCGCCGTTGTTTGTTTGCGATACTCGCACTGTGAAGTTAATATACTGCCATGACTCAGAAAAACATCAGAAACAGACGCACAAGACACCACCTGTGTGTAAGTTCCCTCAAGAAGCATCATCTCATGACCGTTCTGGCCTGCCTAATATTTCAGTGTCCGCTTTGGGCCTGCTCAGTGCCCGTGTTTCGTTATGCCCTGGAAAGATGGCCTGCTGACAGCTATCGATTTGTGGTGTTTAATGAAGGTCCCCTTTCATCCTCTGACTCGGATCTTACTGAGCAGTTGAGCCATATTGAAACCATGGGATATGGCAGACCTCCGCTACTGGGACAAACCGTGGATGTCACTCAGGACATGCCTGAGGCCCTTAGCTCTCTGTGGGATCAGGACAAGCATCCCCCCTTGCCTGCCATCATGCTGCTGCCGCCTGGTTTGGATCCCAATGTCCAGGCCCTGTGGGAAGCGCCGTTGAATCAAGCCTCTGTCCAGATGCTGTTGGACTCACCCGTACGGCGAGAGGTCGTTCAACGATTAACCGGCGGTCAAACAGCGGTGTGGCTCTTCTTGCGGAGCGAAGATCCCAATCTGAATGACCAGCTCGAAGCAGACCTTCTAAAACAGCTTAGGGTGATGGAAGACGCACTGAAACTGCCCCATGAGCTCACTGAAGACGACGCGGTTTATGACACACCCATGAGTGAGGTAGATTTGAGGATTGAGTTTTCAGTGATACCTCTGGATCCCAACGATCCCAACGAAACCATCTTGACCACGATAATTCGCCAGGCCATGCCCGATGACTTGGCCCAGTATCTTCCTGCGGCCATCCCAATCTTTGGCAGGGGACGGGCACTGACGGTCTTGGACAAAACATCAATTGTACCGGATGTCGTGGAAGAGATCTGTCATTTTCTTGTGGAGGCCTGTTCATGCCAGGTCAAACAACTGAATCCCGGCATAGATCTTTTAATGCCGGTGGACTGGGATGGGCTTGTCACTGGCTTGATAGGCATGGAAGACATTGTACCCACATTGATTGTGCCCGTGGCCGCAACAACCAGCCCCTCCACCAATCAACCCAACATGCCCATGATCGAGCCGAACGCTGAAAATAACTTGCCAGTCGCCGTACCAGTAGTCACGTCAACAAACCTCGAACGCAACCTAAAACTTTTGGCCTTTTTTGGATTGGTCATTTTAATCGCTGCGACATTGGCCCTGAAAAAGGGTGCCTCAAGATAAAACCCCTACTATGAAACCAAAGCGTAAAACAATCGGGATCGCGGTACTAGCCGTGAGTATTGCCACAGCGATGTTTTTTGTGGTTTCCGATCCATCTGGCTCGAAAACCACAAACGAACTTGTCACCCCCCTCCAAGGTAAGGCGTTTCTTCTCTATTGTGGGGCTGGCGTTCAACCGGTGGGCGAGGCGCTTGCCCAGGCATTTAAGGTGAATTCATGAGTCTATGGCATTTAATTATCAAAGAAATGGTGCACCGGTGGGTCAACTTTATGTTGGCCGTGATTGCCGTGATTCTGGCGGTGGCCTGCGTCACAGGATCAACGGTTTTCCTGCAACAATTCGACAGCATGAGTGAGGCATTTATAACTGCCAAACAGGCTGAAGTCACCCAACAGATTGCCAATATGGAGGATGAATTCCGTAAGATCACAAAACGCATGGGATTTAACGTCCTCGTTCTCCCTAAAGAACAGAGTCTCGCCGATTTTTATGCAGAGAGTTATGCAGACAAGACCATGCCGGAGTCCTATGCACAAAAGTTGGCCCAGGCCCCGGACATTGTCACGATCCGTCACCTCCTACCCATGCTGCAAGCCAAAATTGAGTGGCCTGAACAAAAACGCAAGATTCTGTTAATCGGTGTCAAGGGGGAGATGCCCTGGGCACATAAAGACAACTTGAAACCTTTGCATGCCCCGGTTGAATCGGGTCAAATTGCAGTGGGGTATGAGTTACATCGAAGTCTGTCCCTGAATCAGGGGGACAAAATACCCGTCATGGGTAGAACATTCGAGATTGCCACGCTGCATCCCGAGAGAGGCACTATTGACGATATTACCCTGTGGATCAGTTTAGAAGACGCACAACAGACGCTAAACAAGGCGGGGCTGATCAGTGCGATGATGGCGCTGGAGTGTCAATGTGCCTGGGCAAACCTACCCAAGGTTCGTCAGGAAATACAGACCATCCTCCCAGATACCCAAGTGATCGAACTATCTGGCAAAGCCCTGGCCAGGGCAGAAGCACGTAGTTCGACCGCACAGAATGCCGTGATCCTTCTGGAAAGAGAAAAGGAACACCGAAAGACAATGGGTGAAAAACGGGAACGTTTAATCGCATTTATTGTGCCTCTGGTCTTGACGGCCTGTACCCTGGTTGTCGGCATACTGGCCTGGATCAATATTCGTGAGAGACGGGTCGAAATTGGCATTCTCAGGGCCATGGGTTTGCAAACCCGAGCGACCTTGACCGTGTTTATGGGCAAAGCCACTGTGCTTGGACTGCTGGGGGGCCTCTTGGGTGTGTTGCTCGGAATAAGCATATTCCTGGCCCTTGGACCAGAATCCGGAACGTCCAAAATGGCGTATGTGGTTTCCTCTTTACCGTGGTTTACGACAGTCCTCTGTTTGACACCCGTTATTACACTGGGAACCAGTTGGGTGCCAACCCTGTGGGCCATCCAGCAAGACCCAGCAGACGTATTATGTGAGGAGTAGGCATGTTGATTTTACAGGATATTTGCAAACGCTATACCCCCAAGGATGGACCTCAGATCGAGGCGCTTCGACATATGACATTTTCTCTGGCCGCCGGAGATTTTGTCTCCATCCAAGGCCCGAGTGGGTGTGGCAAGTCCACGCTGCTGCTGGTGTGCGGAGGTCTCCTGTCACCTGATCACGGCCAGGTTTTGCTGGCAGACACGGATGTGTATGCCCAAAGCCCCAACGACCGCGCCAGATTACGTGCCCGTCATATCGGATTCGTGTTTCAACAGTTCCATCTTATTCCCTACCTGAGTCTCAGGGACAATATTCTTTCGGCCACCATGGCCAATGGCTGCAAAAACGCTGAAACGCAGGCTGAGACACTCTTGACTCGGTTTGGCCTGCAGGATCGGGCCAACCATCTGGTCTCGGCAGTAAGCATTGGGGAACGCCAACGCACCGCCCTGGCCCGTGCCATGGTGTGCCAACCTCAACTGATTCTGGCCGATGAACCCACGGGCAATCTGGACCCGGACAACAGTGAAGTGGTTCTTCACGCTTTGGCCGAGTTTGCCGAAGGGGGGGGATCCGTGCTTCTGGTCACGCATGACCCGACCACCAGAAAATATGCCAATCGTCACGTACATATGACCCAGGGTGTATTGCAGGAATCGTGACTCTGGTACTACTGCGCATTTTACGGGTATCGCTTTGTGTCAATCCTGCTCAGCGCATGGACTGAGTTTACAGTAGAGTCCAGATATTAATTGAAGGAAGATGAAAGGGGATTCACATGATGTGTAAACTGAACCATTCGCTACGGATTAAGCACAAGTCGGTATTTCAAGGCTATTGAGTTTATG